>NZ_JBISWK010000016.1:0-3352 GCF_044462205.1 Kocuria rhizosphaericola
ACGACCCGCTGTCCTGGCACCCTGCCGACCCTTCCGACCCGTGGGACACCCGTGAACAACGACGACACCGAACCGATGCTGCGCCGGACCATGACGAGCCGGCGGGTGGTGAGCCTGCGGGAACGACTGCTGCGCGCCGGCGTCACCGTGGCCTATCTCGCGCCGCAGGACGTCAACAACCCCTCCTACTTCGACGACCACGTCGACGCCGCCGTGCGCGCGTTCCAGCAGGAGCGCGGGCTCATCGTCGACGGCCTGGTGGGCCCCGAGACCGACCGGTGCCTCAACGAGGCGCAGTACGCCCTCGGCGACCGCCCGCTCTACGTCGACGACGACCGTCCCCTCCGGGGTGACGACGTCAACATGCTGCAGCACAACCTTTCGAGGTTGGGTTTCTACTACGGCCACCTCAACGGAGTGTTCGGCAGCAGCACGCACCACGCGGTCATGGAGCTCCAGCAGAGCCTCGGCCTGCCGACCACCGGAGTGGTGGACCGCGAGACCATCGCCGCGCTCGCCCGGATCAACAAGAACATCACGTCCTCCAAGGCCTTCTCGCTGCGCGAGTACCACCGTCTGGAGCGTGCCACCTCCGCCTTGCGCGGGCGCTCCGTGGTGCTCGTCCCGTCCGGGCCCGCCGGCCAGCAGCCGCCCGCATCGGCCGCCCCGGACTTCCGCGACCGCGCCGACGAGATCACCCGCGACGTCGCCCTCCGGGCCTTCGAGCTGCTGCACGAGATCGGCGCCGAGCCGGCGGTCGTCACCCCCGTCCGGGAGCTCCGCGACCGCCGCGGCGAGCCCGTGCGGACCGTCGCCTCCGCCCACGAGATCGTCGCCGGAGGGCGGTCGGACTCCGTGGTGGTCACGCTGCACTGCGACTGGAACTGCTCCCCCGCGGCCGGCGGAGTGGCCTCCTACTACTGGGGCGAGCAGGACCGCTCGGAGATCTACTCCCCCATCGGCGAGCGGGCCGCAGTGCTCGTGCTCAAGGAGATGGTGGCCCGTACCGGCGCCCTCGACCTCGGCACCCACGCCCGGCAGTGGGACCTGCTCAGGTCCCACGACGCCCCGACCATCTGGCTCGATCTCGGGTACCTCTCCAACCCGGCCGACCGCGCCCTTCTCGCGGACCCCGAGCACCGCAACCGCCTGGCGGAGGCTGTGGTCTTCGGTCTCCAGCGGATGTTCCTGCTCGCCGAGGACGACGTCCCCACGGGGACCATGAGCGTCGACGACGTCGCGGAGTACAACGGGCGCTGACGCAGGATCGCCACGGCGGTCGCCCCCGCACACGGGAAAGCCCCGGTGTTCCACGTGGAACACCGGGGCTTTCCCGTGGACGGGACCCTGCTAGCTGCGGTCCATGCCGGGGTCGAGCACCTCGATGATGCGGTTCAGATCATCCACCGAGGCGAACTCGATGGTCATCTTGCCCTTGCGGGCGCCCAGGGCGATCCGGACGCTCGTGTCCAAACGGTCGGAGAAGGCCTCCGCGATGTAGTCGAACCGCTCCTTGTGGCGCCCGGCCGGCGCGGGTGTCCGCTGGGGCTTCCGCTCCCCCGGCCCGGTCAGCTGGACGGCCTCCTCCGTGGCCCGCACCGACAGTCCCTCCGCGACGATGCGCTGGGCCAGGCGCTCCATCTCCGACGGATCCGCCAGGGACAGGAGGGCACGCGCGTGCCCGGAGGAGAGCACCCCGGCGGCGACCCGGCGCTGGACGAGGGGTGGCAGGCGGAGCAGGCGGATCGTGTTGCTGATCTGGGGGCGAGAGCGGCCGATGCGGCGCGACAGCTCTTCCTGCGTGGCCCCGAACTCCTCGAGGAGCTGCTGGTACGCCGCGGCCTCCTCCAGCGGGTTGAGCTGGCTGCGGTGCAGGTTCTCCAGCAGGGCGTCCCGCAGCAGGTCGTCGTCGGCGGTCTCCCGGACTATGGCCGGGATCGTGGGCAGGCCCGCGCGCTGGGTGGCACGCCATCGCCGCTCTCCCATGACGAGCTCGTACGCCTGCTCGCCGTTCTCCCGGCTGGAACGGACCACGATGGGCTGCAGGACGCCCAGTTCCGCGATCGAGTAGGCGAGCTCGGCCAGTTCCTCGTCGTCGAAGACCTGTCGGGGCTGCTTGCGGTTCGGGTGGATGGAGGCCACGGCGATCTCGGCGAAGGTGGCGCCGGGCACCGCGGCCAGCTCCTCGGTCTCGGCGTCCGTTCCACGTGAAACATCGCGTCCCTCAGCTGCGGCGGACTCCGGCCCGATGGCTTGGGGGCGACTCCCTGGCGCCTTCTCGGACGCGTCTGGTTTCCGTGCTCCGGATGTCGTCGTCTCGGTCCCGGGGGCCGGGGACTTCGCAGTCCGGGACCCTGCCACCGCGGGCCGTGACTCCTCCGAGAAGGGAGGCGTCGCCCCGGACTCCGGAGTCGGTTCCGAAGCGGGCTCCGCGGTCCGTCCGTCCGCGGTGTGATCGCTGCTGGCGACACTTCCCGGGGACGCGGTGCTCTCGGCGGGTGCCGTCGTTTCACGTGAAACGGTCGTCGAGTCGTCCGACGTGGACTGCGCGTCCTCCGTCGGCCCACCCGGCAGCGGCGAGGAGTCGCCCACGTCGGCCGTGCTCGCCGACGGCAGGAAGAACATGTCGGACGGCCGGCTGACGAGAGTGGTGTTGCGCAGGGCCTCGCCCATGTCCATTCGCGCCTTCATGGCCTTCTGACGCGCCGCCGGGCTGACGGTCCTACCACGGCCGCCGGTGGCGGACCGCTTGGCGGAGCCCGACTGCTCCGCCTGCCTGTGCGCACCCTCGGACTGCGAGGACCGCTCCTCGGCGCGCGGCTCTGCCCCGGCGGGCTCGCGCCGGTGGTCATCGGCCGTCCGGCCGGTCGCGACGGTTGGTTCGGGCTCAGGTGCGGGGGCGTCGTCGGCCGGAGCGGGGCTCCTCGGGGCATCGACTCCGGCCCCGCTGGGCGACGTTTCACGTGAAACGGGCACCGGGACATCGCCGACCGGATCAGAGCTGCTCGAGGTATCCGCTGCGGCTTCGGAGCGCGACGTTTCACGTGGAACGGATGCCGGGGAGTCGGGGACGCGCGGCGCGGCGGCGGGGTCCACGGTCGTCTCCGGCGCCGGGGGAGCGCCGGCCGTCGACTCCTCCTCGACCCGGGTCTCCGTCGCGGGCGCGCTCGGAATGAGCGCTCCCAGTCCTCGGCCCAGACCACGTCGTCGTTCGCTCACGGTGTTCCTCTCCTTCGCCCGGCAATCCGGACAATTCTAGCCGAGCGCCGCGGTCCGACGTGCCGTTCCACGTGGAACGAAGTGGAGCGGACGGGCCTGGGGCGGAAAGCACGGCGCCCGCCTCCTGCAGGAG
>NZ_JBISWK010000017.1:0-18829 GCF_044462205.1 Kocuria rhizosphaericola
CGGACGGGGGAGTGACCGAGCTGTTCCTCAGTGCTCGGAGCGCAGGGCGATCTCGGCCGCCGCTTCCAGGTAGGACAGCGCTCCCGTGGAACTCGGGTCGTAGTTGATGACGCTCTGCTGGTAGCTCGGTGCCTCCGAGATCCGCACCGAGCGCGGGATCATGGTCTCCAGGACCTCCGAAGGGAAGTGGTTGCGCACCTCCTCGGCCACCTGGGACGCGAGGTTGGTGCGGCCGTCGTACATCGTGAGCAGGATGGTCGAGACCGACAGGTCCGGATTCAGGTGCTTCTGGATCATCTCGATGTTCTTGAGCAGCTGGCTGAGCCCCTCGAGCGCGTAGTACTCGCACTGGATGGGGATCAGCACCTCGGTGGCCGCCACGAACGCGTTGAGGGTCAGCAGTCCGAGACTCGGCGGGCAGTCGATGAAGACGTAGTCCAGGCGCGGCAGCCCGTCCGCCTCCCGCTGGCGTGCGTAGGCCTCCAGTGCCCGCCGGAGCCGGTGCTCCCGCGCGACCATGGAGACGAGCTCGATCTCCGCGCCGGCCAGGTCGATGGTGGCCGGGACGACCCACAGGTTCTCCGCCTCCGCGGACGGCTTGACGACCTCGGCGATGGGCATCTCGTCGATCAGCACGTCGTAGGTGCTGTCGACCTCGGAGCTGTGCTCCACGCCGAGAGCCGTCGACGCGTTGCCCTGGGGGTCGTTGTCGATCACGAGCACGTTCTGGCCCTGCCGGGCGAGGGCCACGGCCAGGTTCACCGACGTGCTCGTCTTGCCCACGCCGCCCTTCTGGTTGCTGATCGTGAAGATCCGCGTTGCGGCGGGCTTCTCCAGCTGGACCTTCTTCAGCCTGGCGCGTCGCCTGGTCTCCTCCACGAGCTTCCTCCCCAGCGGCGTGTCCTCCGCCATCGTTGTGGTCATCTTGGGCAGCTGTCCGTCCGTTTCACGTGAAACACGAGTACCCCGGTCAGGAACAACCTTGATCGATTGATCAAGCGGATCGGGGGGAAACTCGGCGTCGAAGCCTCTCGGACTTCCCGCGCCGTCGTCGATCGGCATCTGACTGCGCACCTTCCCGGTTCGTCTCGAACTCGTTCCGTCGGAGCACGCCTCCCGTGGGGGAGGGGTGCCTGGGGCCGCGCCGCAGGTCGGATCGCCGTCGGCCCGGGGCCGAGCTCGGCGCACCGCCCGTGGCACACTCCTCCCAGCCTACCGTCGCCGCCGGACGCGGCCGGCGGCGCGTGCTCAGAGCCGGACCCGGACCACCGTGGTCGGTTCCTCGAGCAGGCCCTCTCCGGCCGTGACGATCTCCGTGTCGCGGGCGCCCAGACGGTCCAGCTTCTTCTGCGCCCTGCGCACCTCGTCGGCCGCCGACCGTCCCTTCAGGGCGAGCAGCTCACCGGTGCCCCGGAGCAGTGGCAGGGTGATGTCCACGAGCCCCACCAGGGCCGAGACCGCCCGGGCGGTGACCACGTCCACCTCGCCGACCTCGTCCTTGGCCTGCTCCGCCCGGGCGCGCAGCACCCGCACGTTCGCAAGCCCGAGGTCGGCCACGACCTCGTCGAGCCACTGCACGCGCCGCTCCAGCGGCTCGATGAGCGTGATCCGCAGGTCGGGGCGGGCCAGGGCGAGGCACAGTCCGGGCAGACCCGCGCCCGAACCGACGTCCGCCACGCGGGCGTCCGGGGCGATGTGCTCCTCCACCACGGCACAGTTGAGCACGTGGCGGCTCCAGAGCCGGGGGACCTCACGGGGACCGATGAGCCCCCGGACGATGCCCGAGGACGCCAGGTGCGCCACGTACCGCTCCGCCAGGGGCAGCCGCTCGCCGAACAGCCGCTCGGCGGCGCGCCGCTCCCGGTCGTCCGGGACCGGGGGGTCCTGCGGGGCGGGGGAGGGGCGCTGCTCCTCGGACATCAGCCCTGCGGAACGGACACGACGATGTGCCGTGCCGCCCCTTCGCCCTCGGACTCGCTGACGAGACCCTGCTCGGCGACCACGTCGTGCACGATCTTGCGCTCGTAGGCGGACAGGGGGTCGAGGTGCACGCGCTCCCCGGTCTCCCGGGCCTCGCGCACGGCCGAGAGCGCCAGCTCCTGGAGCTCGCCCGCCCGGCGGCGGCGGTAGCCGCCGATGTCCAGGACCAGGCGGGAGCGGCGGTCGGTGGCGGCGAGGACGGAGAGCCGCAGGAGCTCCTGGAGGGCCTCGAGGACCTCCCCGTCCGCACCGACCAGCACCGAGAGGGCCTCGTCGTCGTCCCCGTCGGCCACGACCGACAGGTACGTGCGGCCGTCGCGGACCTCGATGTCGATGTCGCCGTCGAGGTCCGCCGTGTCCAGAAGCTCCTCGAGGTAGTCGGCCGCGATCTCGCCCTCCTCCTCGAGCGGGTCCGTCGCGGTGCCGTCCTCGCCGGGGCCGGCGGGCTCCTGCTCGGCCTCCGGTCGGTCCGCACTCGGGGCCTCGGGCGCCTGCGGGACAGGAGTCTCCGTCCGCACGCCCTGCTCGGCGTCGCCGCCCGGCGTGGGGGGCTGCACGCCGTCGGCGTCCTGGGTGGTCTGCCGGGTGTCGGTCATGTCGTCTCCTGGGGCCGTGGAAGCACGGGGCCGGGCGTGTCGGCCCCGTACGGGGAGGGGGTCGAGCCGGATCGACCGGCCGGGGTCATCGTGCCTGTTTCCGCTTCGCCTGCTGCTTCTGGCGCTTCTTGCCGACCGGCTGCTGACGCTGCCCGGCGGCGGCGCGGGCGCGCTGCTCCTCGACCTCGGCCTCGTGCTCCTCCTGGGTCTTGCCGAGCGGGGGGAGCCCCTTCGCGGCGCGGCGCTCGTTGAGCTCCTGCTCGGCCTGCGAACCGGGGGTGGGGTTGTTGCGGATGACCCACCACTGCTGGCCCATGGACCAGAGGTTGGAGACGGTCCAGTAGATGAGGACGCCGATGGGGAAGTTGATGCCGCCGATCGCGAAGACCAGGGGGAACAGGTACAGCATCATCTGCTGCTGGCGGTACATGGGGGAGGCCTTGGCGGTCTCGCTCATGTTCTTGGCCGTCAGCTGCTTCTGCGTGAAGAACTGCGAGGCGGACATCGCGATGATCATCACGATCGCCAGGAGGATCGTGGCCACGTGGTTGCCGTCGCCCGGGTTGAGCAGCGTGGAGAACAGCGGGGCGCCGAAGAAGGTCGCCTCGTTGAAGGACTCCACGGTGGCCGCGTCCAGGACGTGCACGCCCTCGCCCGCCGCGGCGGAGCCGGGCACGCCGTTGAGCACCTGGAACAGTCCGAAGAAGATCGGCATCTGGACCAGGATGGGCAGGCAGGCGGAGAACGGGTTGGAGCCGTGGCTCTTGTACAGCTCCATCTGCTCCTGGGCCATGGCCTGCCGGGACAGCTGGTCCTTCTTGCCCTTGTACTTGGCCTGGAGCTTCGCCATCTCCGGCTGCAGCTCCTGCATGCCGCGCATGGACTTGATCTGCTTGAGGAACAGCGGGATGGTCAGCGTGCGCATGACCAGGGTCAGGCCCACGATGCACAGCACCCAGGTGATGCCCGCGGCGGGATCCATGCCGATGGCCGTGAGCATCTCGTGGAACACCCACAGCACGGCGGAGACGACCCACCTGAAGGGGAAGAGGATCATTTCGAACAGGTTCATGGGGAAGGCTCTCCTTGGGCCGCGGGGCCGGTGCCCCCGGCGGGGTGGTGCTGGTGGCGCTCGGCAAGGGTGGGATGGTTCAGCAGGACGATCCGGGGAAGGGACGCGAAGTCGGGGAAGACCCGACCGCCGTCCGGGACCCTGTCGATCCCACCCGCCGCCCAGGGGTGGCAGCGGAGGAGCCTGCGGACACTGAGGCCCAGGCCGCGCACGGCGCCGTGCACCGTGACGGACTCGAGCGCGTAGGCCGAGCAGGAGGGGAAGTACCGGCAGACGTCGCCGTACAGGGGGGAGACGATGGTCCGGTAGAGCTTGAGACCCGCGATGAGCGCGTTCTGCGGGAGGAACCACAGGACCTGCCACGCCGACGCCGGGCGGACGAACTCGTGGGGAGCCGCCGCGAGGAGGTCCTCGGGCGCGTGAGCGTGCTCGCTCATGACTCCGGCTCCTCCCGTGCGGGTCGTCGGTCTCCTGCGGTGGTCGTCGTCCCGGCGGCCCCGGGAACCCCGGCCCGCGCGGACGCCGTCCGCCACGCCTTCGCGTAGTCGTCGGCCAGCTCCGCCCAGTCCGCGCGGGAGGCCGGCGGCAGCGCGCGCACCACGACGTCGTAACCGTACGGGGCCTCCCTGACCGTGGTCTGGGCGAGCTCCCGGAGGCGTCGCTTCACCTTGTTGCGGCGCACGGCGTTGCCCACGGCCTTCGAGACGACGAAGCCGACACGGGCCGGCAGGTCCTCGCCGGTGGGACGCACATAGACGACGACGTTCCGGCGCCCGTTGCGGGCGCCGGAACGCGTGGTGGCCGAGAACTGGCCCGAGGTCCGGATCCGGTGCTGTTCAGGCAGCACGGTCCCGCTCCTGCGCGACCGGTGGCTCAGGCGGCTCCGGCACGGCGACGACCGCCCGTCGCGGGGCGGTCGTCGGGAGCGCCGGCGCCGACACGGGCCGGCTCAGGCGGAGAGCTCGGTGCGGCCCTTGCTGCGGCGGGCGGCGAGGATGGCGCGGCCGGCGCGGGTGCGCATCCGGGCACGGAAGCCGTGCTTCTTGGCGCGACGGCGGTTATTCGGCTGAAAAGTCCGCTTGCTCACTGGTTACTCCAAAGGCGTCAGGGTGTGCGTCCGTCCTCGTGCTCCTCCGCACCGGATTCGGCGCGGACGAGGGGGACGGTCACAGCGGTGCTGGTGGATGCGTCCGAGCATGCGGATGGGCATGACGGTGGACACAAAAGACTGTTTCACCCTAGACAACGGGCAGGGGTCGGTCAAATCGGCGACGGGTGGCCGCAGGCCCCGACGCCACCGTGGAAGGACCGGGGCGGCCGGGGACGAGCTGTATCGGGTGCTGATCGGGTGCCGGAGCCGGCGCCGGGAGGCCCGGCGCCGCTGTGCAGTTCACATCCTACCCACAGCTGTGCACGGATCTTCATCACATCCTGTGGAAAACTGGTCCGGCCGCAACCGCGGAACCGCGCGGATCAGGGGCGGAACTACACGCCTGTAGTTCCCGGAGCGCCCGGAAAACGGCTATGAACTGGTCTGACGCATGTTCTAGGCTGGCACTCGCGGCTGGCCCCCGACAGCTTTTCCACCGTTGTGAACAACGCTGTGGACAAGATCCCCGCCGAGGGGCCGGGACGACCTGTCCACCGCCTCGTCATCCCGACGACATCTCGACGACAGCAGGAGTACGCGTGGGCACGCAGGACAATCAGGCGCTCAGTGCGCAGTGGGCGGAATGCGTGCAGTACATGTACGAGGACCCCATCACCACGGGGCGCTACCGGGGCTTCATCTCGCTGGCCCAGCCCCAGGGGCTCATCGGCACCACGCTGCTCGTCGCGGTCCCCAACGAGCTCACCCGCGAGTTCTTCCAGAACCAGATGGCGTCCGTGCTCCGGTCCTCCGTGGGCCGCGCCTTCAGTCCCGAGACGCTCGTGGCGTTCGTGGTGGACGCCGACCTCGAGACCGCTCCCGCACCGGAGGCCGGGGCCTCGACGCCCACCGCGGCCCTGCCCTCGATCAGCGAGCTCGAGGCGGAGCGCAACCGCACCGACCTGCCGGCGCGCGTCGACCACGCCGACACCGCCGACGCGGTGGAGGTCGACCGGCGGACGAGCGGGCTCGACCGGCAGCCCGTGGGCCTCATGGCCCCGGAGCCGGCGCCCCGCTCCGCCCTGGGCACCTCCGACCGGACCCTGCCGCCGCCACGGGACCCCCGGGCCGCCCCGCCCCGGCGTCCCGTCCAGGACACCGGAACCGCTCCTGCCGTGGTGGGGGAGTGGGACAGCTCGGCACGGCTGAACCCCAAGTACGTCTTCGACTCGTTCGTGATCGGCCAGTCCAACCGGTTCGCCCACGCCGCGGCGTTCGCGGTGGCCGAGACGCCGGCCAAGGCCTACAACCCCCTCTTCATCTACGGGGAGTCCGGCCTCGGCAAGACGCACCTGCTCCACGCGATCGGCCACTACGCCAAGCGCCTCTACCCCCAGGTGCGGGTGCGCTACGTGAACTCGGAGGAGTTCACCAACGACTTCATCAACTCGATCCGCGACGACGAGGGCTCCTCCTTCAAGGAGATCTACCGCAACGTGGACATGCTGCTGATCGACGACATCCAGTTCCTCGCGGGCAAGGAGCACACGCAGGAGGAGTTCTTCCACACCTTCAACGCGCTGCACAACCACGAGAAGCAGATCGTGATCACCTCCGACATGCCGCCCAAGCAGCTCACCGGCTTCGCCGAGCGCATGCGCTCCCGGTTCGAGTGGGGCCTGATCACCGACGTCCAGCCCCCGGAGCTCGAGACCCGCATCGCGATCCTGCGCAAGAAGGCCACCAGCGAGGGCATGGACGCCCCGGACGACGTGCTCGAGTACATCGCCTCCCACATCTCCACCAACATCCGCGAGCTCGAGGGCGCCCTGATCCGCGTCACCGCGTTCGCCTCGCTGAACAAGCAGGCCGTGGACCTGCCCCTGGCCGAGCTGGTGCTCAAGGACCTCATCACCGACGACGGCGCGCAGGAGATCACCGCCGCCTCGATCCTGGCCCAGACCGCGGTCTACTTCGACATCACCCTCGAGGAGCTCAAGAGCAAGTCCCGCACCCGCACCCTGGTCACCGCACGGCAGATCGCCATGTACCTGCTGCGCGAGCTCACCGACATGTCCCTGCCGAAGATCGGCCAGGAGCTCGGCGGGCGCGACCACACCACGGTGATGCACGCGGACCGCAAGATCCGGACCCTGATGGCCGAGCGGCGGCAGATCTTCAACCAGGTCACCGAGCTCACCAACCGGATTAAGCAGCAGCAGCGCGAGGGCTGAGCCCGAACGGATCGACCCCTGGAGGGCCCGGCGGACCACCGCCGGGCCCTTTTCGTGTAGTTCGTCCACAGTCCCCGCCCGCGGGATCCCGGGCCCGGCGGCACTCCTGTGCACAGGGAATCCACCCCTGTGGAGCGCCTGTGCACAGGACAGAACCCACACCTGTGGATAAAATTGTGGAATTCGCGGTCCGACCGGTGGACAACCTCGGTACAACTCGGGGGAGGGCTGTGGAACCCGCGGAACCACGCGGATCTCGTCCACTGGCCCCGGGCGTTTCGGTGGACCGCGAACCACAGGAACTCAACAGGCCCGAACCGCCCGGAGCCTGGCCGAGAGGCAGTTATCCACAGATTCCACAAGGGTTATTAACACTCCCGTCCTTAAAGAGAGATCTGGCCAAACAACAAGAATCCTGGAGCCCCGACCCCGTCCGGGACGTTCCGGACGCCCGAACCACAAGAAGGCCGCCACGGGGCGGCCGAATCGCCGTCCCGTGAAACGGACCGATACGATGCAGAGGGCGAAGACCCCGTCCGCACCGCTGCACCTCGCGGCGCAGCAGGCACCGGGTCCTGTCAGGACCGTGGCTCCGCCGTCCTTGCTCAGACTGAAAGGCAGCAACCTCTCGTGAAGTTCTCCGTCGAACGCGATGTTCTCGCCGAGGCCGTCACCTGGACCGCACGGTCCCTCTCTCCTCGGCCCCCGGTCCCCGTGCTGTCCGGTCTGCTCATCCGTGCGGAGGGCGGTTCGCTCTCCATCGCGAGCTTCGACTACGAGATCTCGGCGCGGCTGTCGATCAGCGCCGACGTCCAGGAGGAGGGCACCACACTGGTCTCCGGCCGTCTGCTCGCGGACATCTGCCGCTCGCTGCCCTCCGCCCCGGTCGAGGTGCACGCCGACGAGGGCAAGGTGACGCTGACCTGCCGGTCCTCGCGCTTCAACCTCGCGGCCATGCCCGTCGGCGACTACCCCGAGCTCCCCGCCCTGCCGGACGTCTCCGGCGTGGTGGCCGGCGACGAGTTCGCCCACGCCGTGGCCCAGGTCAACATCGCCGCGAGCAAGGACGACACCCTGCCGATCCTCACCGGTGTCCGGGTGGAGATCGAGGGCGAGAAGATGACGCTGCTCGCCACGGACCGGTACCGGCTCGCGATGCGCGAGCTGACCTGGCGGCCCAGCGCCCAGGACATCTCGACGGCCGCCCTGATCAAGGCCCGCACCCTCAACGACATCGCCAAGACCCTCGGCCCTGCCGGCGACATCAACATCGCGCTGTCCGACTCCGCAGAGCTCGTCGGCTTCGAGTCCGGTGGCCGCCGGACCACGAGCCTGCTCATCGACGGCGAGTACCCCAAGATCCGGTCGCTGTTCCCGGAGCACACCCCGATCACCGCGGCGGTGCGGACCACGGAGCTCGTCGAGGCCGTCCGGCGCGTCTCGCTCGTGGCCGAGCGCAACACCCCCGTGCGCCTGGCCTTCACCCAGGGCCAGGTGGCGCTGGACGCCGGGACCGGCGAGGACGCCCAGGCCTCGGAGGTCCTCGACGCCCACCTCACGGGCGACGACATCACCGTGGCCTTCAACCCGACGTACCTGTCCGAGGGCCTGCACGCCTTCGCCTCCGACTACGTCCGGTTCTCCTTCACCGCCCCGCCCAAGCCGGCCGTGCTCTCCGCCCAGGCCGAGCCCGAGGGCGAGGACAAGGACGACTACAAGTACCTGCTGATGCCGGTGCGGCTCCCCAGCCAGTGACCGGCCGGCCCGGAACCGGAAGCTGCTGATCCCGGCGTGTTCGTCGACCACCTCTCGCTGCTCGACTACCGGACGTATGCCCATCTGGACATACGTCTCGCACCCGGGACCACCGTGTTCCTGGGGCCGAACGGCGTGGGCAAGACGAACATCGTCGAGGCCCTGGACTACACGGCCGGCCTCTCCTCCCACCGGGTGTCTTCCGACGGGCCGCTGATCCGCTTCGGCGCCGAGCGCGCGATCGTCCGCGTCCGGGTGCGCCGCGGTGGGCAGCAGACCGTCCTGGAGCTCGAGCTCAACGACGGCCGGGCCAACCGGGTGCGCATCAACCGCGCCTCCCCGGTGCGGGCCCGTGACGCGCTCGGCATCGTGCGGACCGTGCTGTTCTCGCCGGAGGATCTGGCCCTCGTGAAGGGCGACCCCTCCCACCGCAGGCGCTTCCTCGACGACCTCGCGAAGTCCATGCGCCCGGTCCTCGCCGGCACCCTGGCCGACTACGAGAAGGTGCTCAAGCAGCGCAACGCGCTGCTGAAGTCGGCCCGCCGGAGCGGCCGGTTCACGGACACCCACCGGTCGACGCTGGCCGCCTGGAACGACCAGTTCGCCCGCGCCGGAGCCGGCATCCTGCACGCGCGGCTGCAGCTCGTCGACGCGCTGGCGCCCCAGGTCGCGACCGCCTACGGCCAGCTCACGGACGGGAGCAAGGAGACGACCCTGCGCTACGTGTCCTCGGTGCTCCCCGAGAGCGCGGCCGGGGACGTCGAGCGGCTGCGGGGGTTCACCCCGGCGGACCTCCACCAGCTGATCCTCGACGCGTGCGCGGTCTCGGAGCAGCGGGAGCTCGAGCGGGGGCTGACCCTCGTGGGCCCGCACCGTGACGAGCTCGAGCTGGTGCTCGGCGAGGCCCCGGCCCGGGGCTACGCCTCGCACGGCGAGACCTGGTCCTACGCCCTCGCGCTCCGGCTCGGCTCCTGGTACGTGCACCTCGCGGACGACCCCACGGAGGGCGCGGCACCCATCCTCGTCCTGGACGACGTGTTCGCGGAGCTCGACGCCCGCCGTCGCAGCCGCCTCGCCGCGATCGTGGCCTCCGCGGAACAGGTGCTCGTGACGGCCGCGGTCGAGGAGGACCTGCCGGCCGAGCTCGTCGCCGGCCCGCACGACATCGTGCGGGTGGGGCCGGGCACGGCCGTCCGGGACGACGAGCCGGTGCGCGCCGGCGGCGGAGCGGAGCCGGAGGAGGCGTCGTCGTCGTGACCCGGCGCGAGCGGGGGGACCGTCGTCCCGGTCCCGACGAGCCCGTGGACCCACCGGTCCCCGAGGCGAACGTCGTGCGGATCGAGGACGAGATCGACGCGCCGGCGGCGCTGCTCACGCGGATGCGCCACGCCGCGGAGGCCCGCGGCGACGGCCGGCTCTACGGGGCGGCGGCCCGGCGCAACCTCAAGGGCTTCGGCGCCGCGATGGAGTCGGCCACCGCGTCGCCCGCCGAGCGCCTCGGACGCCGGGGCAACGACGTGGACCCGCGGGCGCTCGGCGGGTACTCGGGGGCGGGGCGCTCCGCCCGCGACCCCCGGGGCGTGGGCGCGGTGCTGGACGGGCTCGTGTCCGGCCGCGGCTGGAAGGCGCCGGTCGCCGTGGGCTCGGTGCTCTCCCGCTGGGACGACCTCGTGGGCCCGGGCATCGCCGGGCACTGCCGGCCGGAGAGCTTCGACGAGACCGTGGTGCGGGTCCGGTGCGACTCGACCGCCTACGCCGCGAACCTCCGGCTCATGGTCCCGCAGCTGCTGCGCATGTTCGACGAGCACCTGGGGGAGGGCATCGTCACCCGGATCGAGATCCTCGGCCCCACCGCCCCGAGCTGGAAGCGCGGCCGCCGCTCCGTGCAGGGCCGCGGGCCCCGCGACACCTACGGATGAGGCGGACGGCCCGGACCGCTGAGCGGCCTCGTGGCGCGCTGCGGCCCCCCGGGAGCGTCCTGGGGGTGGCGGAGCGGAGGAAAAGTGGTCCTGAGGCCCTTTCCAGGCCGCTCAGAGGGACCTGCGAGCACCCCGGGCCCACGGTTTTCCGATAGAATCGGTTCCAGACAGCAATCGACGGACCGGGCCCCCACGGCCGATCGCGGAACCCCGCCCGCGGCGCGGGCACCCGGAGACGTCGACCCGTTCCGACCCTGCACGAGCCGATGAGCCGCCGAACGTCTCATCGGCGTTCTCCTGTGCCGTCCGGAGCGGGACCGGTGTGCCCAACAGGAGGAGCCAGGAACCCGTGGCAACAGAGGATCCGCAGAAGCGCGAGTACGGTGCCGGTGACATCACCGTCCTGGAAGGTCTCGAGGCCGTCCGGAAGCGACCCGGCATGTACATCGGCTCGACCGGCCCTCGGGGGCTGCACCACCTCGTGTACGAGGTGGTCGACAACTCGGTCGACGAGGCCCTGGCCGGCTACTGCGACCACATCGAGATCACCCTCCAGGCCGACGGCGGCGTCAAGGTCGTGGACAACGGCCGCGGCATCCCCGTGGACATCCACCCGACCGAGGGCCGGCCCACCGTCGAGGTCGTCATGACGATCCTGCACGCGGGCGGCAAGTTCGGCGGCGGGGGCTACGCCGTCTCCGGCGGGCTGCACGGCGTGGGCATCTCCGTGGTCAACGCGCTGTCCCGGCGCGTCGAGACCGAGGTGCGGCGCCAGGGCTCCGTCTGGCGGATGGTCTTCGCCGACGGCGGCATGCCCCAGGGCGAGCTGGTCCAGGGCGGGGAGACGTCGGAGACCGGCACCACCCAGGTCTTCTACCCGGACCCCGGCATCTTCGAGACCGTCGACTTCGACTTCGAGACGCTGCGGGCCCGCTTCCAGCAGATGGCGTTCCTCAACAAGGGACTGCGGATCACCCTGACGGACGAGCGGGCCCCGGAGGAGTCCGGCGAGGAGATCGCCGGCTCCGCCTCGGACCGCACCGCCTTCCACGCGGAGGCCGAGCCGGTCGAGGGCCGCGACGGCGGCACCGACGTCGCCCGGCTCAACCACGAGGACCAGGACGGCTCCGGCCACCGCCGGGTCGTCTACAAGTACGACCACGGCCTGCTCGACTACGTGACGTTCCTGAACACGTCCAAGAAGGCCGACCTCGTCCACGACGACGTCATCGCGCTCGAGTCCGAGGACACGGAGCGGAAGATGTCCCTCGAGCTCGCCATGCAGTGGACCACGGCGTACACCGAGTCGGTGCACACGTACGCGAACACGATCAACACCCACGAGGGCGGCACCCACGAGGAGGGCTTCCGCTCGGCCATGACCTCCCTCGTGAACCGCTACGCCCGGGAGAACAAGCTGCTCCGGGACAAGGACGAGAACCTCACGGGCGACGACGTCCGCGAGGGACTCACGGCCGTCATCTCGATCAAGCTCGCCGAGCCCCAGTTCGAGGGCCAGACGAAGACCAAGCTCGGCAACTCCGAGGCGAAGACCTTCGTCCAGCGCGAGGTGAACAACCGGTTCGGCGACTGGCTCGAGCGCAACCCGGCCGCGGCTCGGGAGATCATCCGCAAGGCCATCAACGCCTCGCAGGCCCGGCTCGCGGCCCGCAAGGCGCGCGAGACCACCCGCCGCAAGGGCCTGCTCGAGTCCGGCGGGATGCCGGGCAAGCTCAAGGACTGCTCGTCCAAGGACCCGTCCCTGTCCGAGATCTACATCGTGGAGGGCGACTCCGCGGGCGGCTCGGCGGTGCAGGGCCGCGATCCCGCGCACCAGGCGATCCTGCCCCTGCGCGGCAAGATCCTCAACGTGGAGCGCGCGCGGCTGGACCGGGCGCTGTCCAACGCCGAGGTCCAGTCGATGATCACCGCCTTCGGCGCGGGCATCGGCGACGACTTCGACATCGGCAAGGCCCGGTACCACAAGATCGTGCTGATGGCCGATGCCGACGTGGACGGCCAGCACATCACCACGCTGCTGCTGACCCTGCTGTTCCGCTTCATGCGCCCGCTCATCGAGCACGGCTTCGTCTACCTGGCCCAGCCGCCGCTGTACCGGATCAAGTGGTCCAACGCCCCGCACGACTACGTCTACACGGACGCCGAGCGGGACGAGGCGCTGGCGCGCGGGCTCGCCAACAACCAGCGCATCCCCAAGGAGAACGGGATCCAGCGCTACAAGGGCCTCGGCGAGATGGACTACACCGAGCTGTGGGACACCACGATGGACCCCGACCACCGCACCCTGCTGCAGGTGACCATGGAGGACGCGGCAGCCGCCGACCAGATCTTCTCCGTGCTCATGGGCGAGGACGTCGAGTCCCGCCGCGAGTTCATCCAGCAGAACGCCAAGGACATCCGGTTCCTCGACATCTGATCAGCGACACATGTCCCCTTCGGCATGCAATGACCGAGGACGGGACCTGCGCAGGACACCGAGGACCAGCAGACAGAACGGAAAGACCGCATGAGTGACGAGATCCAGGACGGACAGACCCCGGAGGACTCCGGGCTCGCCGGCGACCTCGAGCACACCCCCGTGCTGACCGACCGCGTGGAGCAGGTGGACCTGCAGACCGAGATGCAGCGGTCCTACCTCGACTACGCGATGGCCGTCATCGTGGGGCGCGCCCTGCCGGACGTCCGCGACGGGCTCAAGCCGGTGCACCGCCGCGTGCTCTACGCGATGTTCGACGGCGGCTACCGCCCGGACCGCTCCTTCAACAAGTGCGCCCGCGTGGTGGGCGAGGTCATGGGCCAGTACCACCCGCACGGCGACTCGGCGATCTACGACGCCCTCGTGCGGCTGATCCAGGGCTGGGTGATGCGCTATCCGCTCGCCCTGGGCCAGGGCAACTTCGGCTCCCCGGGCAACGACGGCGCGGCGGCGCCGCGGTACACCGAGACCAAGATGGCCCCCATCGCCATGGAAATGGTCCGGGACATCCACGAGGAGACCGTCGACTTCCAGGACAACTACGACGGCAAGAACCAGGAGCCGTCGGTGCTGCCGTCCCGGTTCCCCAACCTGCTGGTCAACGGCTCCTCCGGCATTGCCGTGGGCATGGCCACCAACATCCCGCCGCACAACCTGCGCGAGGTCGCGGACGGCGTGCAGTGGTACCTCCAGCACCCGGAGGTCTCCAACGAGGCGCTGCTCGAGGAGCTCCTGCAGCGGATCAAGGGCCCGGACTTCCCGACCGGCGCGCAGATCCTCGGCCACAAGGGCATCGAGGACGCCTACCGCACCGGGCGGGGCTCGATCGCCATGCGCGCCGTGGTCAGCGTCGAGGAGATCCACAACCGCACCTGCCTGGTGGTCACCGAGCTGCCCTACCAGGCGAACCCGGACAACCTGGCGATGAAGATCGCCGACCTCGTCAAGGACGGCCGGATCACGGGCATCGCCGACATCCGGGACGAGACCTCCGGGCGCACCGGCCAGCGCCTGGTGATCGTGCTCAAGCGCGACGCCGTGGCCAAGGTAGTGCTCAACAACCTCTACAAGCACACGCAGCTGCAGGACAACTTCTCCGCCAACATGCTCGCGCTCGTGGACGGGGTGCCCCGCACCCTGAGCCTCGACGCGTTCATCCGGCACTGGGTCACCCACCAGATGGACGTCATCGTCCGCCGCACCCAGTACCGGCTGCGGCAGGCCGAGGCCGAGGCCCACATCCTGCGGGGTCTGCTCAAGGCGCTCGACGCCCTCGACGAGGTCATCGCTCTCATCCGCCGCTCCCCGACGGCCGACGACGCCCGCACCGGGCTCATGGAGCTCCTGCAGATCGACGAGGACCAGGCGCAGGCCATCCTCAACATGCAGCTGCGCCGGCTCGCGGCCCTCGAGCGGCAGAAGATCCAGGACCGGCACGCGGAGCTCGCGCGGCTCATCGCCGAGTACACCGAGATCATCGCCTCGGAGGAGCGCCAGCGAGCCATCATCTCCTCCGAGCTCGACGAGATCGTGAGCCGCTACGGCGACGACCGCCGGTCCGAGATCATGTACGGCTACGACGGCGACATGTCGATGGAGGACCTGATCCCCGAGGAGGAGATGGTCGTGACCATCACCCGCGGCGGATACGTCAAGCGCACGCGCTCCGACCAGTACCGGTCCCAGCGGCGCGGCGGCAAGGGCGTCAAGGGCGCGCAGCTGCGCGGGGACGACGTCGTCGAGCACTTCTTCGTCACCACCACCCACAACTGGATCCTGTTCTTCACGAACCTGGGCCGGGTCTACCGCACCAAGGCGTACGAGCTGCTCGAGGCGGGCCGGGACTCCAAGGGCCAGCACGTGGCGAACCTGATGGCCTTCCAGCCGGGGGAGCGGATCGCGCAGGTCATGGAGCTGCGCTCCTACGGCGACGCCCCGTACCTGGTGCTCGCCACCCGCAAGGGCCTCGTCAAGAAGTCCCGGCTGATGGACTACGACACCAACCGCACGGCCGGGGTGATCGCGATCAACCTGCGCGACGACGACGAGCTCGTCTCGGCCCAGCTGGCGTCGGCGGAGGACGACCTGCTCCTGGTCTCCCGCAACGGGATGTCCCTGCGCTTCACCGCGAGCGACGAGGTGCTGCGCCCCATGGGACGGGCGACCTCGGGCGTCACCGGCATGAAGTTCCGCGACGGCGACGAGCTGCTCTCCGCCAACGTGGTCACCGACGACGCCTACGTCTTCGTGGTCACCGAGGGCGGCTACGCCAAGCGCACCAAGGTGGAGGAGTACCGGGTGCAGGGCCGCGGCGGCATCGGCATCAAGGTGGCGAAGCTCGCGGAGCAGCGCGGCCGGCTGGTCGGCGGGATCATCGTGGGCGAGGAGGACGAGGTCCTCGTGGTCATGGAGTCCGGCAAGGTCGTGCGCACCGGCGCCTCCGAGGTCCCGGCCAAGGGCCGCGACACGATGGGTGTGATCTTCGCGAAGCCCGCACAGGGTGACGCGATCACCGGCGTTGCCCGCAACGCGGACCGGGAGATCGCCGAGGAGGTCGACGCCGAGGCCGTGGCGGAGGTCGACGTCCAGCTCGACGAGACGATGGAGACGGCCGACGTCCTGGACGCCGAGGAGGACGACGAGCTCGAGTCCGTCCCCGGTTCCGGGGACACGACGGACGATGAAGTAGCGTTGGACCCGAACAACAACGGAGGTAACGCATGAGCTCGAGTTCCGGCTCCAACGCCGCCGGCAAGTCCGGACGCGCCCCCCTCGCGTCCGACCCCCGGACGGGGACCGGCGCACCGTCCGGGACGGCGAAGCCCGCGACGGGCGCACGGACCGCGCCGAAGCCGGCGAAGTCCGGCTCCGGGCCCGAGAAGTCCGGGCCCGCCAAGTCCGGCTCCGGTCCGGCCAAGAGCTCCCGGCCCGCAAGCTCCACGAAGGCCCTGGTCCGCCCGGCCCCGCGTCCGCGGGTGCGCCGGGCCCGGCTCGTGGTCTCGAAGGTGGACACCTGGTCGGTGCTCAAGCTCGCATTCCTGCTGTCGGTCGCGCTGGGGATCATCACCGTGGTCGCCGCGGTGGTGCTGTGGATCGTCCTGGACCTCACCGGCCTGTTCGACGGGATCAACGAGCTGCTCGGGATGCTGGGCGGCGCGGGCGGGGCCCTGGACATCAAGGACTTCCTGTCCCTGGGCCAGATCGCGATCTTCGCGACCATCGTCTCCGTGGTCAACGTCATCCTGCTGACCGCCCTGTCGGTGCTCGCCGCGCTGCTGTACAACATCGCGGCGGCCCTCGTGGGCGGGATCGGTCTCACCCTCACGGACGACTGATCCGGCACGGTCGCCGGAGTGCGGCCCGGCCGGGACGATTTGGCACGGGTCGGCAACTCCGGTATCGTTTCTTCTCGGTCCGCAAGGGCCGGAGAGGGCGTATAGCTCAGACGGTTAGAGCGCTTCGCTGATAACGAAGAGGTCCCAGGTTCAATTCCTGGTACGCCCACGGTTACCCTTTTCCGCAGCTCAGGAGGCAGGCGTGAACAGGAAAGTGGCTGCAGGTCTCGCCCTGATCGGGGCATCCGTCGCGGTGCTCACCAAGCTGCGGGAGGCCTCGGCCGACCGGACCGCCTGGGCGGACGCCACCGACGAGGTGGAGTAGCCCGGGACACAGCGGGGACGTGGCGCAATTGGTAGCGCATCTGCTTTGCAAGCAGAGGGTTAGGGGTTCGAGTCCCCTCGTCTCCACCACATCGGATCCCGATCGAGCACCCGCTCGGTCGGGATCTTCTCGTCCGTCCTCCAGGTCTGTGTTCCCCGTCCGGGTTCCCTCGGGCTGACCGCACGGCCGAGCGCCGGCCCGCCGGCGCCCTCACGAACGTGGTGCTCGGCGTGTGCACGGTACTGTTCGCCGTGCTCGGCCTTCACCGGGCCCGGGACACGCTCCAGGACGTGATCCTCCGGTCCCCGGTCCGAGCGGCGGGACCCGCGGAACGGCAGAGGCCCCCGCNCCGCTCCCTCCCGGGAGCGGGGGCCTCTGCCCGAACGGGCGGGGGTCAGGCCTCGTTCTCGTCCTTCTTGCCCTGGATCTGCTCTTTGACCTCGTGGATCGTGGTCTTGGCGTCGTCGCCGACGGACTTGGCGTTGTCCTTGACCTCGGAGGCGGCCCCCGAGACACCGCCGGACTCGCCGGCCGGGGTGGTCGAGTCCTTGACGTCGTCGACCTGCACGCCGTCGCCGGCGGCCACGGTGGACTGCTGGGCCACCGGGGACGCGGTCACGCGCGGGGACGTGGCGGCGGGGGTCTTCCAGGGGTCCTCGACGGGGCGCGAGGCCTTCCACGCGGCCACGCCGGCCACACCGCCGGCCGCGAGCAGGCCCAGCAGCAACAGACCCTTGTGGGACTTCTCGGCCTTCTTCTGCTGCTTGGCGTAGTCCTTGGCGACCTTCGCGGCGGCCTTCTTCGCGTTGGCCACGGCCTTCTTGTCGCCGGTGAGCTTCGCGACGATGGCCTCGAGCTGCTCCGGGGTGTCCGCGTCGGCGAACTTGCCCGCGAGCAGGGCCGCGGCACCGGCGTACTTCGCCTGCATCGCGGTGCGGCTCTCGGAGGCCCGGTCGGCGGCCTTCGCGGCCACGGGGCCGGCGGTCTTGGCGGCCTTCGCCGCGACCGGGGCGGTCACCGCGGCCGCCTTCAGCTTCGCGGAGCCGGAGAGGTCGTGGGCACGGCCCAGACCCTCCTGGACCTTCGGGCCGGCGGTCGCGACACCACCGGCGAGAGCCGCGGCGCCAGCCTCGACGCCGTGCTGGAGCCGGGGCGCGAGATCACCGATCTCCTTGGACGCCCACTTGCCGGCGTCCAGGACCCTGCTCTCCGCGGCCTTCTGCGCCGCGACGGCCTTCTTCTCGCTCTTGGACTTCTTGAAGCTCATGAATCCATCCCTCCTCGGGTCGTGACAATCCAATGTCAGCATACGGGCAGAGCCGTCGTGGCAGGAGGGTGTGCCGCGCAATCCCGGGCCTTTTCACTGTGCGCTGAACCCCGTGACCCCACCGGGGAGGGCCTCCGGAGGCCGTGCAAGAATGAGCGCATGACTTCTGCCATTCCCACCGCCAAGGCGACCATCCACACGAACCACGGCGACATCGTCGTGAACCTGTTCGGCAACCACGCCCCGAAGACCGTCAAGAACTTCATCGGCCTCTCGGACGGCACCCAGGAGTGGAGCGACCCGCGCACCGGCGAGAAGCAGACCGGGCCCCTGTACAAGGACGTGGTCTTCCACCGCATCATCCGCGACTTCATGATCCAGGGCGGGGACCCTCTGGGCCAGGGCATCGGCGGACCGGGTTACGAGTTCGACGACGAGATCCACCCGGAGCTCGACTTCAACGAGCCCTACGTCCTGGCGATGGCCAACGCCGGCAAGCGCAACGGCAAGGGCACCAACGGGTCCCAGTTCTTCATCACCACCGCCCCCACCACCTGGTTGCAGGGCAAGCACACGATCTTCGGCGAGGTGGCCGACGACGCGTCCCGGAAGGTCGTCGACGAGCTCAACAACGTCCGAACCGGCGGCATGGACCGCCCGGTCGAGGACTGCGTGGTCACCTCGATCGACATCGAGCAGCTCTAGATCCGAGCAGTATCCCCGTCCCGGCACCGCCGGGACGGGAACGGCGCAGGCCCG
>NZ_JBISWK010000018.1:0-21648 GCF_044462205.1 Kocuria rhizosphaericola
AGCGATCCGGGCGGGCCTGCGCCGTTCCCGTCCATCCCTGTCCAGCGACCCGGGCCCGGACCGGCCCAGGAGGAGTTCCAGTGAGCGGCGAGCGACCGCAGTACGGCGCGTCCACCGGGGGAGAGATCCCGGTGTGCCCGCGCCACCCCGACCGGCCGGCGTACGTGAGGTGCCAGCGCTGCGGCCGGCCGACGTGCCCGGAGTGCCAGCGCACGGCCGCGGTGGGCGTCCACTGCGTCGACTGCGTGCAGGAGTCGAGGCGGACGCGTCCGGCCGTGCGCACGAGCCTCGGCGGCCGGGCCGCCCAGGGCTCCCCGATGCTCGTCACGTGGTGGCTCATCGGCGCCAACGCCGTGGTCTACGCGTTGCAGTGGCTCGTGCAGGCGGCGGGCCCGAGCCTGGTGCAGATGTTCGCCTACGCCCCCGTGACCACGACCTCCGAGCCGTGGCGGATGCTCACGAGCGGGTTCCTGCACTCGATGTCCAGTCCGCTGCACCTGCTCCTGAACATGTACATGCTCTACCTGTTCGGGCGGATGCTCGAGCCCGCACTGGGGCGCGGCCGGTTCCTGTTGCTGTTCCTGCTCTCCATCCTGGGCGGCTCCGTGGGCGTCCTGCTGCTGTCGCACCCCCTCAGCCTCGTGGTCGGCGCGTCCGGGGGCGTCTTCGGCCTCTTCGGCGGCCTGTTCGTGCTGCAGCGCCACCTGGGGCAGTCCATCACGCCCATCGCGGTGCTGATCGGCGTGAACGTGGTCTTCGGGTTCCTCTTTCCCGGCATCGCCTGGCAGGCGCACCTGGGCGGGCTCCTCACGGGGGGCCTGGTCGCCTTCGGCTACACGCTCACCACACGCAGGCGTCACGGCGCCGGACGCCGCCGGTGACACCGTGCCGAAACCGCCCGCGAGCACCCGCGCACCGAGGACCGGTGGCCTTCTCCACAGGGTTTGTCCCCACCTGTCGACAAGTTACACCGGTGGAATTCCACACCTGTGAGCAACGGTGTGGACAGGGCCACGGCGGCTTCCACAGCTGTTAATAACGCTGTGGAGAGCGACCTGTGCACACAGTTCTCCACACCTGTGGACAAAGTTGTGCACCGGCTGGGGAGAAGGAGGAGCGCGCGATCCGGGACGGCGTTCTCAACCGATCCTCAGGCCGCGTGCGGAAGACTGGATGGGGGCGGATCCCTCCGCGCCCACGGACGAGAACGGGGAGACGCGTGCGCGTGCTGCTGGTGGAGGACGAGGTGGACCTCGCGGAGTCGGTGCGCCGCGGTCTCACGAACGAGGGCTTCGTCGTCGACGTCGCCCACGACGGGATCACCGGAGGGTGGCTGGCCCGGGAGAACCCCTACGACGTCGTGGTCCTGGACCTGATGCTGCCGGGCCGGAACGGCTACGCCGTGCTCGAGGACCTGCGCGCCGCCGAGAACTGGGTCCCCGTCCTCGTGCTCACGGCCAAGGACGGCGAGTACGACCAGACCGACGCCTTCGACCTCGGCGCCGACGACTACCTCACCAAGCCCTTCAGCTTCCTCGTGCTCGTGGCCCGGCTGCGCGCCCTCATCCGCCGGGGCGCGCCCGAGCGGCCGGTGGTGCTCACGGTCGGCTCCCTCCGGCTCGACCCCGTCCGCCGGACCGTGACCCGCCGCGGGCAGACGCTCGAGCTCACCGCGAAGGAGTACGTCATCCTCCAGTACCTGATGCAGAACGCGGAGAAGGTCGTCTCGAAGCTCGAGATCATGGACAACGCCTGGGACGCCGGTTTCGAGGGCTCCGAGAACATCGTCGAGGTGTACGTGGGCTATCTCCGGAAGAAGATCGACGCCCCCTTCGGTCTCTCCACCCTGCAGACGGTCCGCGGCATGGGCTACCGGCTGGTCCCCGACGAGCCCGGGACAGCGGCGTCGTGACCCCCCGCGGGAGGGGTCTTCTCGACCGGTGGGGGGTGCGGGAGCGCAGCACGGCCGCCGCGGCGCTGCTCATCCTCCTCGTGATGGCCGTGGCCGGGGCCGTGCTGCTCGAGGTCCTGAGCCGCGCGGCCGTGGGCGCCGCCCACGACCAGGCCGTGGCCCGGCAGACCGAGATCCTGAAGGACCTGGGTCTGCCGTGGGGGCCGCGCAGTGCCGGGGGCACGGCGGGGGAGACCGCCGTGTTCACGCGCGCCGGCCTCGGCGAGCTGATGCTGCGACTCGGCCGGCCGGGGGTCATCGTGCAGCTCCAGGACGGGGAGGGCCGGGTGGTGGCCGCGTCGCCCGCGAGCGCGCTGGACACGGACCTGTCCGTGCCGGTCCTGGAGCCGGGGCAGTCCTCCGACTCCGCGGCCACCGGGGAAGGGCCGGTGCCGGGGACCGACGACCACGTGTATGTCGCTCACGGCATGTACGTCAACGGTGAGCCCCTGACGCTCACCGTGGCGGTGCCCATGGCGCTGCAGCAGGGCACCCTGCAGACCGTGTCCCTGTTCCTGCTGGTCGGCGGGCCGGTGCTGGCGCTGCTCGGGGCCGCGCTCATGTGGTTCCTCGTCGGCCGCTCCCTCGCCCCGGTGCGGCGCATCACCGGACAGGTCCGGGGCATCGGCACGGCCCGCCTGGGGGAGCGGGTCGACGTGCCCCCCACCCGGGACGAGATCGCGGTGCTCGCCACCACGATGAACGGGATGCTGGACCGGCTGCAGGCGTCCGACCGCGCGCAGCGGAGGTTCGTCGCGGACGCCTCCCACGAGCTCCGCAGCCCGCTCGCCACCCTCACCACCACGATCGAGGTGGCCGCCTCCGACCCGTCCGGGGCGACGTGGCCGGAGGTCGCCCCCGTGCTCAGATCCCAGTCCCGCCGGATGGGACAGCTCGTGGAGGACCTCCTGACCCTCGCCAAGATCGACGACGCCGGGCTGCGGCTGCGCATCGCGGACACCGACCTGGACGAGGTGGTCCGGGAGGAGCTCGCCCGGATGCGTCCGGCCTCGCGGCACGAGGTGCGCGTGCAGATGGACCCCGTGCGGGTCCGGGGGGACGCCGGCCGGCTGCAGCAGGTCGTCCGCAATCTGCTCTCCAACGCGGAGCGGCACGCGGACACCTGGATCGCCGTGTCCCTGCGGGTGGAGGGGGAGGAGGCGGTCGTGACCGTGGACAACGACGGCGACAGTATCGCGCCGGAGGACCGGGAACGGGTCTTCGAGCGGTTCGTGCGGCTCGACGACTCCCGGACCCGGGACACGGGCGGATCCGGACTGGGCCTGGCCATCAGCCGGGAGATCGTCGAGGCCCACGGGGGAAGGATCAGCGCGGGCGAGGACCCGCGGGGCCGCTGCCGCTTCGAGGTGCGCCTCCCGCGGGAGAGCGGGGACGACGAGGACTGAGCGCCCGGACGAGCTCGTGCCCGCCGGGGCGGAGCCCGTCCAGGTCCATGGCATGCACCGGTGTTCACCTGCCGTTGGCCGTCCCGTCACGGAGGCCACCTACCTTGGCGCTGGTCGGCAGGAGCCCCCGATCCTGTCCGGTCAGCACGGATGCACCCCCGGGCAACCGTGTCGAATGCCCCAGCCCGTCGATGCCGTGCTGGGGCATTCGACTGCTCCTCGCCCCCGTCGCTCCTGTCCGGATCGGCCCGACTGCCCCCGGCGTCCGTCGCGGCGGCAGGTCCCGGACGAGCTCAGTACCCCGCGGTCGCGGCGTCCCAGACCTGCGCGGTGAGCTCCTCGACGCGTTCGGCGGGCGTGCGCCGAGCGAGCAGGGCCTGGGCGACGAGCCGTCGCGCGGTCGAGGTCAGGTGCTCGCGCATGGCGCGCCCGGCCGCCTCCTCGTCCCGGGCGAGGACGGCCTGCACCAGGGTGTCGTGCTCCCGTGCGAGCTCGTCGACGGGCCGCCGCGACGTGGCGGCCACGACGCCCAGGAAGGCCGTGGTGGTGCGCAGCCGCTCCACGAGCCGGAGCACCTGGGAGTTGTCGGCGACCAGCAGCAGCAGCCGGTGCAGTCCCTCGTCGGCCCGGGTCGTCGCCTCGAGGTCCCCGGCGCGGGCCGCGTCGTGCATCGTCCTCCACTGGGCCCGGATCCGGTCGAGCTCCTCGGGCCCCGCGAGACGGGCGGCCCGCCGGGCGGCGGGGACCTCCAGGGCGGTGCGCACCGCGAAGATCTCCGCGACGTCGGCGGGGCTGACCTCGACGATCTCGAAGCCGCGGTTGCGGTGGAACCGGATCAGCCCGGCCTCGCCCAGCCGCAGCAGGCCTTCCCGCACGGGGCTGCGGGAGACGTCCATGGCGGAGGCCAGCTGCTGCACGGAGTACAGCCGCCCCGGCTCCATCTCTCCCGCCGTGATCGCCCGGCGCACCGCGGTCATCACCTGCACGGCGAGCGAGCTGTCGGTCGTGGCGGCGACGGACGGCAGAGCGGGGAGCGCCGCGCCGGGGCGGCCTTCCGGCGGAGACCCGGCGACGGAGCGGGGTGGGGTGGTCACGGCGTGATCGTCAGCTTGATGTCCCCGGGCCGGTGCTCCTCGGCCCGCTGCATGGCCTCCGCGATCCGCTCGAGCGGGAACTCGGGACCGAGACAGTGCTCCACGTCGATCTCGCCCTCGGAGATCCGGCGCAGGGCCTCGCGGAAGGACGTCAGTCCAGGCTCGGCCTGCGCCGCCACGGAGCACTGCAGCCGCAGGTTCTTGCGGAACGCCGTCCACAGCGGGACCTCGGTGGGCCCGTGCCGCTCCGGCAGGCCGAAGAAGCCGACAATGCCCCGGTCGGCCGCGAGCTCCACGGCCTGGTCGCGCAGCACGTCGTGCCCCACGGCCTCGATCACGAGATCGGCGCCACGGCCCCCGGTCACCTCGGCCACGACCGCGGCGAGGTCCTGCTCCGGCACCCGCACGGGGACGGCGCCCAGCCTCCGGGCGACGTCGAGCCTCCCCGCGTCCAGGTCGGACGCGACGACGTGCTCGAAGCCCAGCCGCCGGGCCTCCTCCACGAAGAACAGCCCGGCGGAGCCCGCGCCCATCACCACGCAGGTGTGCGCCCGGCGGGCGGGGGTCTCCACGGGCCAGAACTGGCGCATGGCGTAGAGGCAGGTGCCGTACTGCTGGGCCATCATGAGCCGCCTCAGCTGCAGGGAGTCCTCCGGGTCCGTGCCGGCGGGCAGCTCGACGACGTGCAGGTCGTCCAGCAGCTGGAGCTCGGCGAAGCACCCGCCCATCTCGCCCTGGGGGACCGTCAGCACGAGGGCGCCCTCCGGGACGCGCTCCGAGCGGGACTCGACCACCACGCCGACCCCTTCGTGGCCGGGGTAGCCGGGGCGGCGCGGCCCCTCCGCGTGGAGCAGCCCGTGGAAGGCCGCGTGCAGGTCCGATCCGCAGATCGCGGCGTGCAGCATGCGCACCACCAGCTGACCGGGTTCCCGGGCCTGCGGATCGGGCCAGTCGGTGACGGTGACCGTGCCCGTGCTGGGGACGTGGGACCCTCGCATGCGCGCCTCCTGGTGTCGGGCGCGCCGGGCGCCGGTGGGTGACATGCTACCCACGGTTGTGTACCCGGAACGTGCGTGACGCCGGATTAAACCCCTGGTGCGCCCGGGTCCGCGCCGACGGCCTCGGCGGGGACAGCGAAGACGGGCCGGGGGGACTGCAGCCGGGCGGGCGCGGGCAGCTCCCGGCGCAGGATCCGGTCCCCGCGCTCCAGCTCGAGGGAGAACCCCGCGACGGCGTGGTGGACGTTCTCGTTCAGCACCGCCCGCTCCACGACCTGTTCGGGGCCGGGCGCCCCGTGCAGCAGCAGCACGGGCTCGCCCTCCCGCAGCTCCTGCTCGACCCGGGCCACCGCCTGCATCCAGTGGCTCTCCCGCACGCCCTCCGGGACGCGGAACGGCACGACGACGGCGGCGCCGCCCGCCGCCTCGTGCGCACCCGGCGCCAGGACCCACGCCCGTCGGCCGTGCGGCGGTTCGACGGGGGGCGTGCGGCCCTCCGCGAGCACGGGCCACACGTAGTCCAGGCCGGCCGGGTCGTCGGGGAAGACCCCGCGGTAGAGCTCCTCGTCCTTGCGCAGCAGGTTCGACCGGTGCGAGCGGTGGAACGCCTCGTCGCCGAGCCACGGGGGCGGCGGGGCCACGTCGTCGTCGGGACAGCGGTCCCAGGCCTCGGGGGCGAACTCGCGGATCTGCCACCCCGTGCTGTCGGCCCCGCCGCGGGCGGTCCACTCGTCCACCATCGCGCGGCCGTAGGCGACCAGGGCGGGCACGTGCCCCGACCACATCGCCGTGGCCGGGTGGCGGTACCACCCGTAGCCGGGCACGGTGGCCGCGCGCAGCACCTGCAGGGTCTCCACCCGCTGCTTGCCGAGCCGCTTGCGGTCGAGGACCCGCGCGGAGCGGGCGAAGTCCGGGTACGGGAGAAAGGTCTGCACCGCCCCAGTGTCCTACGGATCCGCGGGCCCCACCACCGGATGCCCTGTGCGCGGGAGACCGCTCGGGGGGACACTGGGGGCATGCCCCTGCCCCGTGCGCTGGAGCCGTTCCGGCTCGGCCGGTACCGTGTGCTCGCCTTCGCGATGTTCGTCAGCGTGTTCGGCGCGGGGATGTGGGCGGTGGCCCTCGTGAACCAGGTCCTGCAGCTGGACGGGACGGCCGTGGACCTCTCGGCCGTGACGGCCACGGGCGCGCTCGGCATGCTCGTCTTCGTGCTCGTGGGCGGGATCGCGGCCGACCGCTTCCCCCTGGCCGGGGTGCTGCGCCTCGTCGAGACCGCCAACCTCCTGACGGCGGGGACGGTGGCCGTCCTGGCCCTGACGGGAGGGCTGCGGATGTGGCAGCTCGCCGCCGCGGCCTTCGTGTTCGGTGCGGGCATCGGCTTCTTCTACCCGGCCTACTCGGCCTCGCTGCCCCGGATCCTGCCCGCCCGGCAGCTGCTCGCGGCCAACGGGATGGAGGGCACGGCGCGTCCGCTGCTGCAGCAGGCGGCGGGACCGGCCGTGGCCGGTGTGCTCATCGGGGTGGCCGCGCCCGGTGGTGCGCTCGCCCTGATCGCTCTCTGCCACGCCGCCGCGCTCGCGCTGCTGCTGCGCCTGCACGTGCCCGGCCACGCCGGCCACGACGCCGGACCCGGCACGGGGCCGACCGCGGAGCCGGCCGGGGACTCGGTCGGGGACTCCGCCCCGGGGCCGGGTGCCGGCCGGCCCGCCCCGGTGCCCGGTGCCGGGGAGCCGTCCCCGGCACCGGGCGCCGCGGAACGGCACCCCCCGCAGGAGCCTGCGGGTGCCCTCCGGTCCGTGCGGGAGGACCTCATGGAGGGCGTGAGCTACACGCTGCGCACCCCGTGGCTGCTGTGGACCCTGCTGTGGGCGGTGCTCGCGGTGTTCCTGCTGCTGGGTCCCCTCGAGGTGCTCGTCCCGTTCCTGGTCCGGGACCGGCTGGGCGGGGACGCCTCCACGTTCGGCTACCTGCTGGCGTGCTACGGCGGTGCCAGCGCGCTGGCCTCCCTGGTGGTCGCCTCCCTGCCCCTGCCCCGGCGCTACCTCAGCTGGATGATCGTGCTGTGGGGGTTCGGGACGCTGCCCTTCGGCCTGGTCGCCACCACCGACTCGTTCTGGGTCATGGCGCTGTGCCTGGCGTTCGTGGGCGCCGGGGACGGCGCGGGCATGGTGCTGTGGGGCACGCTCCTGCAGCGCCGGGTGCCGCGCCGCATGCTGGGACGGGTCTCGAGCCTCGACTTCTTCGTCTCGATCGCCCTCATGCCGGTGTCCATGGCGGTCGCGGGGCCCGTGGCGCAGGTGGTGCCGCTGCCGGTGATCTTCTGGACCGTGGCCCTGCTGACCCCGGCGCTCGGACTCGTAGCCCTGTGGGCCGGGCGGATGCGCGAGGACGAGCTCGCGCATCCGCTGGCCGGCTGAGCGGCACCGCAGTGTCCCACGGCAGCGCGGGGCCACAAGGGGCAGGGCCGCGTCGCGGGCGGACGCGGCCCTGCCCGGGTCACCGCGCGGGCGGTGGACGGACTGCGGGTCAGTACGCCTTGACGCGCTGCTCCACGATGAGGTGGATCAGGGCGAAGCGGCCCTCCTCGTCGATGGCCTTGAGGGCGGCCTCGAGCGCGCCGGGGATCTCGGCGTCGGTCTCCACGCGGACCCCGAACCCGCCGAAGGACTGGGCCATGAGGGCGAAGTCGGGGTTCTTCAGCTGCGTGCCCGAGACCCGGTCCGGGTAGTCCCGTTCCTGGTGGGTGCGGATCGTGCCGTACTCCTGGTTGTCCATCACGATGACCAGGGGAGTGGCCCCGTACTGGGCCGCGGTGGCCAGCTCCTGGCCGTTCATCAGGAACTCGCCGTCACCGGCGATCGTCACCACCCGCCGGCCCGGGTAGCGCAGGGACGCGGCCACGGCCGAGGGCACCGAGTAGCCCATGGAGCCGTTGCGGGCCGAGATCATCGCCGCGTACCCCTTGGCGGGGAAGTAGCGGTGGGCCCAGTTGGTGTGCTCTCCGGCGCCGAAGGTGCACATGGCGTCGTCGGGCAGCCCCGCCACGAGGTGGGCCATCAGGGTGTCCATCCGGGCCCGGCCCCCGGAGGGCTCCGTGGACACGGGGGCGGAGAACTCGACCTGCTGGGCGCGCAGCCGGGCGGTCCACTCCTTCCACGCCGGCTTGGCCGGCAGGTCGATGCGCACGAGGTCGCGCACGAACACGTCCGGCTTGGCCACGATCTGGTAGGACACCGGCCCGGAGCGACCGCGCAGGGAGGGGTCGATGGTGACGAGGAAGTTCTTCTTGTTCCAGTCCTGGCGGACCAGGAACCCGTTGGTGATCACGTCGCCGGGGACCGTGCCCACGAAGACCAGCAGGTCGGTCTCCTCGAGCATGTCGAAGGTCGGCTGGGGGCGGCCGTAGCCGATGGGGCCCGCGTAGGAGTCGGAGTCGAAGGGGACGGTGCCCTCGGTGCGCCACTCCGCCGCGGCCGGGAGGTGGTGCTCCTCCAGCCACTTCGTCAGTCCCGCCGCGCCCTCGTGGGTCCAGTCGTTGCCGCCGGTCACGAACAGGGGCTTGTCCGCGGTCTCCAGGGCGTCGCGCAGCGCCTTCCAGTCCTGGACCGTCATGCCGCCGGTGGCGACGGGGATCGGCGGGTGCAGGGCCGCGTCGATCTCCCGCTTGATGATGTCCTCGGGCAGCCCGACCACCACGGGGCCGGGCCGGCCCGAGTTGGCGGCGAACATGGCCTCGGCCACGATCTCGGAGGCCCGCTCGGCGTGGTCGAGGACCATGACGCGCTTGGCCCCCGAGTCGAACCACGCGTGCGGGTCGAACTCCTGGAAGGCCTCCCGGTCGCGGTGCTCGAAGGGGATCAGGCCCACGAACAGGACCATCGGGGTGGAGTCCTGCCACGAGGTGTGCAGGCCCACGTGGGCGTTGGCCGCACCGGGCCCGCGGGTCACCATGGCCACGCCGGGCACGGAGTTCATCTTCCCGTCGGCCTCGGCCATGTAGGCGGCCCCGCCCTCGTGCCGGCACACGACCGTCTCGATCGGGGAGGAGTGCAGTCCGTCGAGCACGTCGAGGTAGGACTCACCGGGCACCACGTAGGTGCGCTCGACGCCGTGCGCCACGAGCGTGTCCACGATGACGTGGCCCGCCGACTTGCGGGCGGTGGTCTGTGCGGGGGATGCGGGGTCCGCAGTGGTCTGGGTCAACGTGGGTCCTTTTCGCCGTTGAAAATGGAGCAGTGGACAGGGCAGGCCGGAACCGGCTCGGGGGTCCGGTTCGCGCGCAGGTCTTCCGAAAATACCCGATGACGGCGGCGTTCCGTGTCCTGAGGGTCACGGAGCGGTAAAGAAGGACGCACAGCACCGGTGGTGCGCCGTGCGGTCCCGGGGCCGGGACGGGAGCCCGGGCGCCGGGGTCCGGGGACGACGACGGCCGGCCTCCCCGCCGGGGGAGGGCCGGCCGCTGTCGCCGGGGAGAACCGCCGCCGCGTCAGTCCTGCATGTCCTCGAGCTCGATGCCGGTGGTCTCGCGGACCATCTTGACCGTGAAGAGCAAGGACATGAGCGCGAAGAACGCGTAGAGCCCGTAGGCGACGCCGAGGGAGAAGGCGGCCAGGGCGGGGAAGGTGACGGTGACCAGCCAGTTGGCGATCCACTGCACGAACCCGGCCACGGCCAGCGCGGCACCGCGGATCCGGTTCGGGAACATCTCGCCCAGCAGGACCCACATCATGGGACCCCAGGAGACGCCGAAGAAGACGACGAACAGGTTGGCGGCCACCAGCGCGATCGGACCGGAGGTCGGGCCGAGATCGGGCTGGCCGTTCACCACGTTCGCGGTGGCGAACACCACGGCGAGGGTGCCCAGCATGAGCGTCATGCCCGCCGAGCCGACGAGGAGGAGCCGGCGGCGGCCCACCTTCTCGACGAGGGCGATCGCGACGATCGTCACCGCGACGTTGACCACGGACGTGATCACCGTGATGGTGAACGAGTTCGACTCGGTGAAGCCCACGGCCTGCCAGAGCACGTTCGAGTAGTAGAAGATCACGTTGATGCCCACGAACTGCTGCAGTGCGGCCAGGCCGATGCCGACCCACACGATGGGCTTGAGGCCGGCCATCCGGCCCCTGAGGTCGGACATCCGGGGCTTGCGCTCGCTCCGGAGGGACTCCTTGATGAGGCGCACGCGCTCGGTCGCCGACGCGGAGCCCTGCAGGTTGGCCAGCACCGCCTGGGCCTCGTCCGGACGGCCGTCCTCCACCAGGTAGCGGGGGGACTCCGGGATCGTGAAGGCGCCGATCAGGTAGGCGATGGCCGGGATGGCCTCCGCCATGAACATCCACCGCCAGGCCTCGAGGCCCCACCACAGCTCCTCGGTGGAACCGCCCGCCATGCCGGCGAGCCAGGCGTCCACGGCGAGGGAGATGAAGATGCCGAGCACGATGCCCATCTGCTGCAGCGAGCCGAGGCGTCCGCGCACGGTGGCCGGGGCGACCTCCGCGATGTAGGCGGGGGCGATGACGGAGGCGATGCCCACGCCGACGCCGCCCACGATGCGCCAGAAGATCAGCCAGCCGAAGCTGTCGACCACGCCGCAGCCGATCGCGCTGACGAGGAAGAGCACCGCCGCGATCTTCATGACGGGGACGCGGCCCAGGGCGTCGGCGATCCGGCCGCCGGTGAACGCGCCCGCCGCCGCGCCGAGCAGCGCGGCGGCCACGGCGAAGCCGAGGGGCCCCGGGCTGACACCGAACTCCTCCTGGATGGCGGAGACCGCACCGTTGATCACGGCGGAGTCGTAGCCGAAGAGGAAGCCGCCGAAGGCGGCGATGATGCTGATTCTGAGGACGGCCTTGGTGTTCGGCTGCTCCGCGACCGTCGGGGTCGTGGCGTCTTGGCTCATCGGACAGCTCCCTTGCTGGTGGAGAGATCGGCGTGAGGTCGACCCGTGCCGACCGCCGCACCCCGGGGTGGACGCGCCCGTCGACGCCGACGGGTTCCTGTGACGCGGTCCACACTAAAACTCGGTGCGCTGAATGTCCATTAGTCGAAGACGACAGGTGCGCGGCGTGTCATCTTCCCGGGACGGCGCCGGCGGGCAGCTCCGCGTGCTGCAGGGCGAGGATCACGGCGCCCGCCACGTGGGCCTCGATCCCCAGCCGGGCGGCCTCGATCCGCAGGTCCCGGACGCTGCCGCGGACCCCGTGGCGGGAGACGACCTCGCGCAGCGGGGCGAGCAGCAGCTCACCGGCCCGGGCGATCTCGCCGCCGACGACCACGAGCTCGGGGTTGATGGTGTTGCACAGGTTGGCCACCGCGGTGCCGAGCAGGCGGCCGGTGTCGCCGATGACCCGCCCGCAGCCGACGTCACCCGCGAGGGCCGCGGTCACGAGGTCGGGCACGGTCAGGTCGGCGCCGTGGGTGGCGGCCAGCAGGCGCGTGATGTCCCGGGAGGAGACGTAGGTCTCGAGGCACCCGCGGTTGCCGCACCGGCACACCCTGCCGTGCTCGTCGACGGTGGTGTGGCCGAGCTCCCCGGCGGAGCCGGTGGCGCCGCGGAACAGGGAGCCGTTCAGGACCAGTCCCGCGCCCACACCGTGGCCGATCTTGAGATAGGCCATGTGCTGGGCTCCCCGCCCGGCGCCCCAGGCGTGCTCGCCGAGGGCGCCCGCGTTGGCGTCGTTCTCGACGACGACGGGCAGCCCGAGCCGGCGGCCGGCCTCCTCGCGCACGTCGATCCCGCTCCACGCCGGCAGGATCGGGCTCGCACTGACCAGCCGGCCCTCGAGGTCCACGGGGGCGGGGAGGGTGAGACCGGCGGCGAGCAGTCCGGACCGTGGTGTGCCGTGGACCCGGAGCAGGGCGTCGAGGGTCCTGCCGACCAGCTCGAGGTCCTCTGCGAAGCGGTGCTCGTCGGGCAGCTCGTGGCGCCGCTGGGCGAGGATCCGCTGATTCAGGTCCGCCACGGCCACCGTGACGTGGCGGTGTCCCACGTCGATGCCGACCACGTGGCCGGCCGAGCCCCGGAAGCCGATGAGCTGGCCGCGGCGTCCGGCGCCGTCCGTCTCCATGACGAGCAGCCCGGCGTCGATCAGCTGGTGCACGATGTTGGACACCGTCGAGGGCGCCAGCGCGGTGCGCCGGGAGATCTGGGCCTGGGTGAGGTGCCCGTCACGGCGCACCGTGTCGAGCACCCGGCGCTGGTTGGCGTTGCGCAGGGACGTCTGCGAGCCGGGTGGAACGGGGGACCCGACGGACTCGGACATCATCGTCCTCTTTCACCGGTGAACGGGAACAGGAGTGTCATTCTAGTCAGCGTTCAGAGGTCGAAGACAGAGGGAGCAGCAGTCCGGCCTCTCCGCCCCACGAGGGCAGGTCCGGTGGGAGACTCCCCGTCCACGGGTCCTCAGAGGACCTTGCCGGCCTCGGCGATCAGTCCCTTCGCGGCGGCGACCTGAGCGGGGGAGGCCGCGACGAAGTGCTCCGAAGCGGTCACCACGGTGGGCACTGTGGCGTTGCCGTCGTTGAGGGACTCGACGAACGCCAGGGCGTCCCGGTCCTCCCAGATGTTGGCCCAGACGGCCCGCCCGGCGTCCGGGCCGAGTCCGCGCTCGAGCATGCCGCAGAACGGGCACCCGGGCCGCCAGTAGATGGCCACACCGCCCTCCTCCACGTGCTGCACGGCCTCGGTGTGGGAGACGGCGGGGCGGGTGCTGCGGGACGGGTCCTTCTTGAACACGGGTGCTCCTCGCGGGTCGGACGGCAGGGTGGGAGTGGCGGTCCAGTCTAGCCGGGCCGGTGTCGATCCAGGCCTGTCCCCTGAGCAGGGGACAGTACGGGACTGCGTCACCGAGAGCCGGTTGCCGGGATGCCGGCACACTTGCCACGAAGAACAGTGTTTTCCGGTTGTGCAGGACGCTTGTCGGCGGAGTTCCACGTGAAACTCCGGCTGTGTTCCCGCTTATCATCCTTTTCCGGGTGAGAAAGGTACGATCCGTTCCGGGGACGACGCGGAGCGTCACGCACGGGCGCCGGACGTGCCGATCCCGGCCGCAAGCTTCATGATTTGTCATTCTCTGTATCGATTCGGGGAAATCTTCCCGAACTCTCTTGCCGACCGGGCGTTGGGCAATACCGGGAACCCGGCGTGTGCCAGGGTGGTGGGCATGTCACATCCGGCGCAGCACTCTTCCCCCCGGCCGGCCCGTTCCACCTGGTCCCTCCCCCAGCTGCACCAGTGGGTGGTCGTCCCCTTCATCGTCGTGCTGGTCACGGCGACCGTGGGGCGGCTGCTGGTGTACTCCCCGGGGGTCGCGGCACAGGAGACCGAGGTCCTGCACCGGCTCGACGCGGCACGCCTCGGCGTCCTGGACGCACTCGCGCTCGTGCTGCACCACGCGTTCTCCACCCCGGGGGCGCTCGCGATCGTCGCCGCACTCACCGCGTGGCTCGCGCTCGCGCGCCGGCGCCCGTGGGACGCCGCCGGGTTCGCGGTCACGGCGCTCTCCGGCTGGGCCGCGGTCCGGATGGTGCAGGTCGCCGTCGGCCGCCCCCGGCCGGACGGCTCGGCGTTCCCGGAGCCGCTGGTCCTCGTGGAGGGCCTCACGTCCTTCCCCTCCGGGCACGCGGGAGCCGCCGTGGCCATCGCGGCGGCCTTCGGCCTCGCAGTGCGTCGTTCGAGGTTCGGCTCCGCCGCTCTCGTCGCAGGTCTGGGCACCGCCGTGCTCGTCGGGCTCTCGCGCCTCTACCTGGGCGTGCACTATCCCCTCGACGTCCTCGCCTCGTTCCCCGTCGCGTGGGCGGGCCTGGCGGTGGGGTGCGGACTCGCCAACCACGTCGTGCCCGCGCTCGCCTACGGTTTCGGCTGGCAGCAGCAGGACGCGGCGTGGCACGACGTCGACCAGGCTCCGGTCGCCGAGGAGAGCCCTGCGGAGGACGCTCGTCCCGACACCGCACGGATGCCGGTCGTGGCCCGGCGGACCGACCACCACGCCGCCTGACGCGCCGACCGGTCCGGGAGGCCGCGAGCCGTCAGGGCGGCGGAGCACGGCTCCCGAGGAGCTGGGGTCCCGGGGAGGCGGGGCTCGACGGTCCCGGGCCGCGCGGCGGGCCGCCAGGAGCCGTGGCCCCGGGCACCCCGCTGCGTCTCAGGGCTCGATCCGCCGGTGGAAGGGCCACCAGATGGTCCGGCCGATGTCGTAGGTCAGCGCCGGCACGAGCAGCGACCGGACGATCAGTGCGTCCAGGAGCACGCCGAACGCCACGATGAAGGCCAGCTGCACGAGGAACATGATCGGGATGACGGCCAGGGCAGCGAACGTGGCCGCGAGCACGATGCCCGCCGAGGTGATCACCCCGCCGGTGAGGGTGAGTCCGCGCAGGATGCCCGCGCGGGTGCCGTGGGCCAGTGACTCCTCCCGCACCCGCGACATCAGGAAGATGTTGTAGTCGATGCCCAGCGCCACGAGGAAGACGAAGCCGAAGAGCGGGACCGAGGGATCCGCGCCGGGCAGGTCCAGGACGTGGTTGAACACGAGGGCGGAGACGCCCAGGGCCGTGAAGAAGGAGATCACGGTCGTGAGGATCAGCAGCACGGGCGCCAGCACGGAGCGCAGCAGCAGCATGAGGATCAGGGTGATGACCACGAGGATCACCGGGATGATCAGCGTGCGGTCGGCGATCGAGGTCTCGTTGGTGTCGATGTTCGTCGCCGTGGTGCCGCCCACGAGGATCTCCTCGTCGACCGCACCCAGGTTCTCGCGCAGCTCCCGGACGGTCTGCTCGGCCTCCGGGGAGTCGGCGGCGTCGGACAGCGTGGCCTGCAGCTGGTAGAGGCCCCGCGCCTCGGTCGGCTCGGCCCCGGCGAAGGGTCCCACCGGCGGGGCGGCGTCCTCCCCGAGGGGCAGGGTCCCGGACGGCGAGTCGGTGGCGACGGCGACGACGCCGGCGACCCCCTCGGTGTCCTCGACCGCCTCGACCGCGGCGTCCAGGGAAGCGGCGGGGACCAGCAGGATCGCGGGGCTGCCGGAACCGCCGGGGAAGTGCTGGGCCAGGGCCTCCTGACCGTCCCGGGCCTGCGACTCGCCGAGCACGAGCTCGCTCTGCTCCACGCCCGAGGCCTGGAACTGGGTGCTGAACCCGGCCAGGGCGAGGAGCACCACCGTGGTCACCACCCAGATCGCCCGCGGGGCGCGGGCCACGAACCGGGCCACCGCGGCCCACACGCCCCGGCCCTCGACGGTCGGACGGCTGCCGGCCCCGTGCTCGACCACGCGCACGCGCTCCGTGCCCGAGGCGTCGTAGCGGGGCAGGAACGGCCAGAAGGCCGCCCGGCCCGTGGCGTGGAGGACGGCCGGCAGGAACGTCAGGGCCGCGAGCATGGACATGACGATGCCGACGGACGCCACCGGGCCCAGCGCCTTGTTCGAGGCGAGGTCGGACAGCAGCAGGCACAGCAGGCCCGCGATGACGGTGGCGCCGGAGGCCACGATCGGTTCGACGGAGCCCTTGAGGGCCGCCCTGGTGGCCTCCGCCCGTCGTCGGTGGTGCAGCAGGGCGTCCCGGTACCGGGCCGTGTACAGCAGCGAGTAGTCGGTGGCGGCGCCGACCACGAGGATGAACAGGATGCCCTGCACCTGTCCGCTGATGGTCACGAGCTCGTTGGCCGCCAGCCAGTACACGACCAGGATCGCCGCGCTCAGGGCGAAGACCGAGGTCAGCAGCACCAGGACGGGCAGCACGGGGGACCGGTAGACCACGAGGAGGATCACGAAGACCACGGCCAGCGCCACGCCCAGCAGGAGCCCGTCGATGCCGGCGAAACCGGCCACGAGATCCGCCGTGAACCCGGCGGGACCCGTGACGTAGCTCTGCAGGCCCTCGGGCCGGTCCCGCTCGAACTGGGCCGCGAGGGCCTCGACGTCGTCGACGACCTCGCCGTCGGGCAGGGGCACCACGAGCTGGAAGGCCTCCCCGTCCTCGGACGGGATCAGTGGCGAGGTCCGGCCCTCGGGGAGGCCGCTCGCCTGCACCGACGCGGCGGCCTCCTCGGCCCACGCCCGGTCCGCGTCGCTCAGCCCGCCCTCCCGGACGAGGAGGACGATCGCCGGGATCGCCTCCGAGTCCCGGAACTCGCCCTGCAGCTGGGTGACCTGCGTGGACTCGGTCGACTCGGGCAGGAAGCTGGACTGGTCGTTGGTGGAGACCTCGGAGATCTTCCCGAAGTAGGGCCCGCCCACGCCCGCCACCGCGAGCCACCCCACGATCAGCAGCGCCGGCAGCAGGATCCGCAGCAGCGTGGCCCAGCGGGGGCGTCGGGGGGGCTCGGGGGTCCCTTCCCAGGGGGCGGGCCGGGACGCAGTGGGGGCCGAGGTGGTCATGGCGGGCCTTTCGCGAGCGGCTGGAGCAGGTCGGAGCCGCGGAGACCGACAGACCCCCGCGCGGGACCGGAGTCGCCGAGGTCTGGGACCAGACTAATATTTCGAAAACAGAAATAAAATCCCGGGCTCAGTCGTAGACGGCCTTGACGCACAGCACCGGGCACGGGCTCTCGAGCAGGACGCGCTGTGCCGTGCTCGCCATGATGATCTTGCCCACGGGTGAGCGCCGCCGGATGCCCAGCACGATGAGGTCGGCACGGTGCTCGCGCGCGGTGTCGAGGATGACGTCGGCGGGGTCGCTGTCGTGGTCCGGTTCCCGCAGCTCGTAGCGCACCCCGGAGCGGGCGAGCTTCTCCTGCTCCACGTCGATGTCCGAGCCGAGCTCGGGGGGCTGGTGGCGCTTCGGCCGCGGTTGCACCACCACCAGGCCGGTGCCGCGGCGCTCGGCCTCCAGGACGGCGGCGTCCAGGGCCGCGTGTCCGGGGGCGGTGGGCATGTATCCGACGACGACGGTCACGGGTTCTCCTCGGGTAGCGGCGCGGCAGGGGTGCGGACGACCACGGATCAGGGTCCGCGGTGCGGGTCCGTCCCCTCGGGCTCGTCCTCCATGCGGGCGAGATCCTCCGGGTGCTCGAACCGGACCTTGCGGCCGAGGAACAGGCGGTCGTAGAGGAAGTTGAGGATCCACAGGCCCAGGCCGATCAGCAGCAGGACCACGGCGATCTGGTACTCGATGAGGTCCTGCGCCCATGGCCCCACCAGATAGGCGCAGGTGACCGCGCCCAGGTACGGCATGATCCGGGGGGCGTGGAAGTAGTCGTGGGTGGGGGCGTGGTCCTTGCGCAGGATGATGGCCGCGATGTTGACCACGGTGAACACGCCGAGCAGCAGGAGGGCCGTGGTGCCGCCGAGGGCACTGGCCGTGCCGCTGCCGAGGAGGTTGTTGATCACGACGATGAGGCCCATCGCCAGGAGGGTCGTGAACACGATGGCCGACCAGGGGGTGCGCCGGCCGCGCAGCACGTGACCGAGGAAGTCCGGCAGCACGCCCTGCCGGGACATGCCGTAGAGCAGGCGGGAGGCCATGAGCATGTTGATCAGGGCGGTGTTGGCCACGGCGAAGATCGTCAGGAACGGGTAGATGGTGTCGATCGGGATGTTCGGGGCCCCGATCCGGACCATGTCCAGCAGGGGCGTGGTGGACTCGCCGAGCACGCCGATGGGCACCACCGCCACCGTGAAGATGGAGACCAGGATGTAGATGGTGCCCGTCAGACCCAGGCCGAAGAGCATGACCCGCGGGAAGTCGCGGCTGGGGTTCTTGGTCTCCTCGACCATGTTGACGGAGTCCTCGAAGCCCACGAAGGAGAAGAAGGCGAGCGAGGTCACGGCGGTCAGCGCGAGGAAGATGCCCTTGTCCTCCGAGGTCTCGAAGACCATGGTCTGGCTGAAGTCGGCCTGGCCCTGGAAGGAGGCCCAGAAGCCCACGAGGATCACGATGAGCAGCCCGGTGAGCTCGATGGACGTCAGCACCACGTTGAACGCGAGACCCTCGGTGACGCCGCGGATGTTGATGGCGCACAGGATCGCGATGAAGGTCACGGCGATCACGGTGATGCCCGTGGTGCTCGTCTCGAGGCCGAAGCCGCGGGCGAAGTTCGACGCCACGGCCGAGGCCGCCGTCGAGGCGGACGTCAGGCCGGAGCTGAGCACGGCGAACGTCACCAGGAAGGTGATGAAGTGGATGCCGAAGGCCTTGTGCGTGTACAGCGCCGCCCCCGAGGCGCCGGGGTACTTGGTCACGAGCTCGAGGTAGGAGAACGCGGTGATGGTCGCCACCACGAACGCCACGAGGATCGGCGCCCACGCGGCGCCGCCGATCTCACCGGCGATGTTGCCGGTGAGGGCGTACACACCGGTGCCGAGGATGTCGCCCACGATGAACAGCAGGAGCAGCCCGGGGCCCATGACCCGCTTGAGTTCCGGCTGTGGACGGGACCGGGTCTTGGAATCGGCTGACTGGGCCATCGGATGCCTCGAATCGTTCGTGTCGGGCGGCGGACCTCGGCGGCGGATGATCGTGGCCACAGCCTATGCCACGCCCTGTGCCGCGCCCAGGGGTGACGCGCACCCTCCGTCTGCCTAGCCTGGTGGCATGGTGAGCAACCCGTACCGCTTCCGGCTGAACGACCTGTCCGTCCCGTTCGTGGGCGCCCCCATGGCGGGAGGGCCGTCGACCCCCGCGCTGGCAGCGGCGGTCACGGCCGCCGGCGGACTGGGGTTCCTGGCCGCCGGCAACCGTTCTGTGACGGGTCTCCGCGCGGACGTCGAGGAGGTCCGCACGCTGACCGACGGCGCCTTCGGGGTGAACCTGTTCGTCCCGCAGGCGGCGAACACCGCGGCCCCCGGGACGGCGGTCGACCCCGCCGTGCACCTGTCCGTCGGGGCCTACCGGGAGGCCCTGCGGGACACGGCGCGCCGGTACGGGGTGGAGCTGCCGGACACGGACCCCGCCGACGACGACGGGTGGGCGGCCAAGCTCGAGCTCCTCGAGGAGCTGCGGGTGCCGGTCGTCTCGTTCACCTTCGGGCTGCCCGCGGCCCCCGTGCTGGAGCGGCTCGCCGCGGTGGGCAGCACGACGTCCGTCACGGTGACCTCAGTCCCGGAGGCCGAGGCCGCGGTGCGGGCCGGGGCCGATCTGCTGACGGTCCAGGGGCCGGCCGCCGGCGGTCACCGGGGCACCCACCGCGCGGAGGACGTCCCGGGCCAGGAGCCCCTGGCGGAGCTCGTCGCCGCGGTCCGTGCCGCGGTGGACGTCCCGATCGTGGCCGGGGGCGGCATCGCCTCCGCGGCGGAGGCGGACACGGCCCGCTCCGCCGGCGCGGACGCCGTCCAGATCGGCACGCTCCTGCTGCGCACGCACGAGGCGGGGACCTCCGCCGCGTACCGGGAGGCCCTCGGCTCGGGCCGCTACACGGAGACCGCCGTGACCCGGGCGTTCTCGGGCCGGCTGGCGCGCGGTGTGCGCAACGAGTTCATCGACCGCTTCACAGATATTGCTCCAGCGGCATATCCGCAGGTCAACCAGTTGACCAGGCCGATCCGGGCGGCCGGGGCGGAGGCGGGGGACCCCGAGGCCATCGCCCTGTGGGCCGGCCCGTCCTTCGCGTCCGCCCGGGAGGTCCCCGCCGCGGACGTCGTGCGGGACCTCGTCCGCGGCTCGTCCGGCACCTGACGGCGGGCGACCGGCCCGGTCGTCAGCGGACCCCGCGCAGCATCCGCCGGATCCAGGGGGACAGCACGAGCAGGGTGGCGCCGACGGCGATCGTGACGGCGCCCAGGGTCCCGAAGTACGCGGCCTCGGTCTGCTCGCTGTAGTAGCCGGCCAGCGAGCCGGACAGAGCCGTGCCCAGCGCCACCGAGAGACAGCAGAGGGCGACCATCAGCACGGGACAGGCGCGCGGGGCCAGCCTGGTGGACAGGGACAGGCCCACGGGGGAGACCATCAGCTCGCCCAGGGTGGCGACCAGCAGGATCAGCCCGGCCCACAGGACGGGCACCGAGGACACCCCGACCATGGGCAGGAAGACCAGGAACGCCGACCCCATCAGCACGATGCCCAGGCCGAACTTGGTGGGCGTGCCGGGCTGACGGTCGCCCAGCCTCGTCCACAGCACCGCGAACACCGGCGCGAGCAGGATGATGAAGAAGGGGTCGAAGGACTGGACCCACGAGATCGGCATGGTCCAGTGCCCAGTGCCCAGTGACCGGTCCAGGCGGGTGTCCGAATGGATCGTGATCACCGTGAACTGCTGCTGGAACAGCGCCCAGAACGCGGCGGAGCCGATGAACAGGGGGATGAACGCCCGCACGCGGGAGCGCTCGTCGTCGTCGACTTTCCTGCTGGTGAGCAGGAGGACGAACAGCGCAACGGCCGCCACCACGATCACGCCCACCACGACGTCGGCCAGGTTCTCCGCGTCGAGCACACCCGTGAGGACTACGGCCGCGACGACGGCGACCGCGGCCAGTCCGAAGCCCAGGTGGAAGCCCCAGGTGGAAGCCCCAGGTCTTCTGCGCGAAGCCCGTCAGGAGCGGCCCGAGGAGTCCGCCGATGTTCACGCCCATGGAAGAAGATCGAGAAGCCGGCGTCGCGGCGGGGGTCCTGGCGGTCGTGGAGGGCGCCCACCAGGCCGGTGATCGTGGCCTTGAGCCCGCCCGACCCGATCGCGATGAGGACCCGGCCGATCGTGAGGCCCGCGACCGCGGGGACGAGGCTCAGCGACACGTGGCCGGCCATGATGAGGACGCCGCTGAGGAACATCGTCCGCTCGGACCCGAGGAGCCGGTCGGCCACCCCTCCGCCCAGGATGGCGAACAGGTGGACGGCACCGCCGTAGGCGCCCACGATGCCCGCGGCCGTGGCGCGGTCGATGCCCAGTCCGCCGTCGGTCGTGGCGAAGTACATGGACAGCAGGACGATGCCCTGCATGCCGTAGAAGGAGAAGCGCCCCCACAGCTCGACGCTGAACAGGTTCGCCAGCATGCGGGGCCGGCCGAGGAAGAACCGGTCACCGGGACGGGGGAGGTCCGCGCCGGGAAGGTCGTCGTGGTGGTCGCGCGGGTCGGGGTGCTGGTGGCGCCCTCCACCGCGCGGGGTGTCCGGGAGGTCATGCGCTCCCTGATTTACCTACCGACCGGTTGAGCACCAATCGGTGCGTGGGCCCCGGCCGGTGCGCGCTCCTCGCCGGCTCGTCCTCCGGTCGCGCTTCTCCGGGTGCTGCCAGGCCGGCCGAGCCGGCGGCACCACGGGCGACGCCC
>NZ_JBISWK010000019.1:0-17702 GCF_044462205.1 Kocuria rhizosphaericola
CCCGGGCGTCGCCGGGAGAGAGCCTCGGATCAGTTGAAGTCCTTCGGGTCCGAGCCGATCCGCCCGCCGTTGTCGAGGCCGCTGATCGCCTGGACGTCCTCGTCGTCCAGGCGGACGTCGAGGGCCCCGTGGTTCTCGCGGATCCGCTCCGGGGTGACGGTCTTGGGGAAGACCACGTTGCCGATCGCCAGGTGCCAGGCGATGATGACCTGCCCCGGTGTGGCGCCGTGCTTGCGGGCGATCGAGCCGATCGCGGGGTCCTTCAGCAGGTCGCCGCCCTGGCCCAGGGGGGACCACGCCTCGGTCAGGATGCCGTGGGAGGCGTTGAAGTCCCGCAGCGCGGACTGGTTGAAGTAGGGGTGCAGCTCCACCTGGTTCACCACGGGGACCACGCCCGTCGCGTCGATGATCTCCTGCAGCTCCTCGCGCGGGAAGTTGGAGACTCCGATGGACCGGGCCCTGCCGCTGTCCCGGATCTCCTGGAAGGCCTTCCAGGTCTCCACGTACTTGCCGCGCTTCGGCGTGGGCCAGTGGATGAGGTACAGGTCCACGCGGTCCAGGCCGAGGCGCTCCAGGGAGGCGTCGATCGCCCTCAGCGCGGAGTCGTGGCCGTGGTCGTCGTTCCACAGCTTGGTGGTCACGAAGATCTCGTCGCGCGGGATGCCGCTGTTGGCGATCGCCCGCCCCACGCCCTCCTCGTTGCCGTAGATCATGGCGGTGTCGATGTGGCGGTACCCGGCCTCGAGGGCCTGTCCCACCACGTCCTCGGCGATGTCGGCGTCGATCTGCCACACGCCGTAGCCGAGCTGCGGGATGGTGTGGCCGTCGTGCAGGGTGAGGGCCGGGGACTGCGTCGTGGACTGGGTCATGGACCGTGCCTTTCGTGGGGAGACAGCCCGGGGGCCGTCAGGGAGGGCCGGGAGGAGAACACCCTGGCCCGGTGTCCGTCGATCAGTCTCCAACCGCCGCGGCGCGCTGACAAGAAGGACAGCGTGCTTTCTGCTCTCAGCAATCGGTCGTCGCAATCGGTTGCCGGTGTCCAGCGGGGGGCGGCGGGCAGTCGGCGGTCAGCGGCCGGTGCTCGGCCGCCGGGCCGCCGGGCGGCGGCCGTCCGGCGGGGGCAGGAGGAGCGGCAGCGCCTCGGCCGCGCCGGCCCGCACGGTGCGGTCCGCGTGCGGGGTGAGCGCGGTGTCCTCCGGGTTGACCTCGACCACGGGCGTGCCCCGTCCGACCGCGACCAGCGGCAGGGAGGCGGCCGGCTGCACGAGCCCGGAGGTGCCCACGACGAGCACGAGGTCCGCCTCGGCCACGGCGGCGGCGGCCCGTTCCACGGCCTCCTCGGGGAGCAGCTCCCCGAACCACACGACGGCGGGCCGCACCGGCCCGCCGCACGCGGGGCACTCCGGCAGGCGTTCGCGGGCGGGCTCCGGGGGGTCGGGCGGCCGCTGCGCACCGGTCCCCGCTGCCAGGCCCGGGACGAGGCGCGCCGGGAACGGAGCGCCGCAGACGGAGCAGCGGAACGCGAACAGGCTGCCGTGCAGGTGGGCGAGGACCCTGGAGCCCGCCCGCTCGTGGAGGTCGTCCACGTTCTGGGTGACCACGTGGACGCGGGCGCGGTCCGCCCACCGGGCGACCGCCCGGTGCCCGGCGTTCGGGCGGAGCCGGCGCACCTGCCGGGCCCGCCAGAGGTACCACGACCAGACGAGCTCGGGGTCGGCGTCCCACGCCTCGGGGGTGGCCAGCTCCTCGGGGGACCAGCGGGCCCACAGTCCCGTTCCGGCGTCCCGGAAGGTGGGCACCCCGCTCTCCGCCGACATGCCGGCGCCGGAGAGCACGGTCACCGTGCGGGCGGATCGCGCCAGCTCGAGCAGCTCGGGGTCGGGGGCTTCCATGCCGCCGACGGTATACGCCCGAAACGTCACGGGCCAGACCTCCCGGGGACGGCGCGGGGAAACGGCCGGGCCCGTTGGTCGATCCGCACGCGCGCGTGGTGGAATGAAACCATGAAGTTCAACGTCCAGCGCGTTCTGACACCCGCCTATCTGACCTCCATCGCCCTCGTCGTGGTCGGAGTGCTCCTCGGCCTGGTGTGGTCCCCCGTCGCGGCGTGGCTGTTCGCGCTCGCCGGCCTCGCGCTCAACGCGATGGCCGTGTCCGTCACCGAGATCAACGACGCGCCGCGCGCTCCCGGAACGGCCCCGCGGCGCCGTCCGTCCCTCTCGGCCGGAGACGTCCGCGCCGGCGACCAGGACGGCGCCCTCGCCGAGGACCGTGCTGACGAGCCCGAGGCAGTGCTCCCGCCGGAGGACGCGGGGCGCGGCACGCCCGGCGAGCCGGAGGCCGAGACGCAGGCCACTCCGGTCGTCCCGGCAACGGGTTCGAGCGCCTTCAAGCCGCGGCGCTGACCCCCGGCGGACCCGTTCCGGGTTCCGTGTCGAGGACTCCGCCGGGTCCGCCCACCTCGTTCCCTCCCTTCGACCGGACGGTTGCCAGGCGTGTCCCTCCTCGTCATCCTCGCTCTCGCGGTTCTCCTGGTTCCCGCGGCGGGCGTGCTCGGCCGCTTCGCGGGCCGGAACGCCGGCTGGTCCCTCGCCGGGGGCCTGCTCGCCCTCGCGGGAGGCCTCGTGGCCGCGTGGAACGGCCGGGTGGAGCCGGGGGGCGTGGTCCAGCAGGTCCCGTGGATGCCCACCCTGGGGATCTCCTTCCACCTGCGCCTCGACGGGCTCGGGCTGCTCTTCGGGTTGCTCGTGCTGGTGATCGGCGCGGTGGTCGTCGCCTGGTCGGCCCGCTACCTGGGCCGCGGCGCGCACGCGTCCTTCTACACCCTGATGACGTTCTTCGCGGCGGCGATGCTCGCGCTGGTCCTCGCCGACGACCTCGTGCTCCTGTTCGTGGCGTGGGAGCTCACCACGCTGTGTTCGTTCCTGCTGATCGCCCGCTCCGGGCCGGAGGGCCGCGACCCCGCGATCCGGACGTTCCTGGTCACCGCGGCCGGCGGGCTGTGCCTGCTCACGGCGGTGGCCGTGATGTGGGCCGCGACGGGGACCACACGGCTCAGCGCCGTGCTGGCGGACGGCGTGTGGGACTCGTCCCCCGGTGTCGCCGCGGCGGTCGCCGTGCTCGTGGCCCTGGCGGCCTTCACCAAGTCCGCGCAGTTCCCGTTCCACGCCTGGCTGCCGGACGCGATGGTCGCGATCACGCCGGTGAGCGCGTACCTGCACGCGGCGGCGATGGTGAAGGCCGGCATCTACCTGATGCTCCGCTTCACGGAGGCGCTGCACGCGGTGCCGGTGTGGAACGTCCTGCTCGTGTCGGTCGGTCTGCTCACGGCGCTGATGGGAGCGGTCCTCGCGCTGCAGCGCCACGACCTCAAGGAGCTGCTGGCCTACTCGACGGTGAGCCAGCTGGGCTTCCTGACGGCGACCATCGGCATCGGCACCGAGTACGCGGCCGTCGGCGCCGCCGTGCACGTGGCGGCCCACGCGCTGTTCAAGGCCGCGCTGTTCATGGCCGTCGGCGTGATCGACCACCAGGCCGGCACCCGCGACATCCGGGCCCTGTCCGGGCTGGCCCGCACGATGCCCGCGACCGCGGGGATCATGGTCCTCGGCGCGGCCTCGATGGCGGGGCTGCCTCCGCTGTTCGGCTTCGTCTCCAAGGAGGCGATGTTCAAGGCCATGGCGCACAGCCCCGCCCCGGACGCGGCCGTGTGGCTCGTGGGCACCGTGGCGGTGCTCGCCGCGGCCTGCACCTTCGCCTACTCGGCGCGGATGCTCACCGTGCTGCCCGGCCGGGCCCCGGCGGACGCGCCCCGGGAGGCCCCGGCGGCCTTCCTGGCGCCCGTGGCCGCGGTCGCCCTGGCGGGGCCGGCCCTCGGCCTCGCGGGCTCCGTGGCCGAACCGCTGCTGGGGGCGGCCTCGACCGCCGTGGCCGGGGGCGGCGCCGAACCGGACCTGGGCCTGTGGCACGGGTGGTCACCGGAGCTGTTCATGTCGCTGGCGGTGTTCGGTCTCGGCGGCGTGCTCGTCCTGGGGCGCCGGCCCGTGGACCGCGTCCTGGGCCGGCGGTCGTTCCCCGTGACCGGCGTCGCCGTGGTGGAGGCCTTCCGCCGCGGATCCATCGCCCTGGGGGAGCAGGTCGGCCGGCCCACCCGCTCCGACGTCCCCCGCCGGCACCTGATGCCCCCGGTCGTCGCACTCGTGGCACTGGCCGCGGTGGGTCTGCTGACGGTGGAGGTGCCCGGCCTCTACGGCGACCCGTCCACGCTCACCGACTGGGTCCTGCTGGTCCTCGTGCTCATCGGGGTGGCCCTCGCGCTGCGGGCCCGCAGCCGGGTGGGACTGCTGACCATCGCGGGCGACGTCGGCTTCGCGGTCGCCCTGTGGTTCTACGCCCTCGGGGCCACGGACGTCGCCCTGACGCAGCTGCTCGTGGAGGTGCTCACCGTGGTGGTCATCGTCCTGCTCCTCAACCGGCTGCCCTCCACGTTCCACCGCACCGGCGCGGTCCGGGGATGGGTGGCGGCGGGCGTGGCGGTCCTGGCGGGCGCGGGCGCGGCGGCCGCCACCTGGCTGCTCACGGACCGGCGGGCGCTGTCCCCCGCCGGGAGGTACTTCCTCGAGGAGGGAGAGGAGCAGACGGGCGGCACGAACGTGGTCAACACGATCCTCGTGGACTTCCGTGCCCTGGACACCCTCGGCGAGCTGACGGTGCTGGGCGTGGCCGGCCTCGCGATCGTGGTGGCCATCGAGTCCCGCGGCCTGCTCCCCAAGCGGCCGAGCCCGATCACCGAACCGGACGCCTCACCGATCCGCAGCCCCCGGGACAACACGCTGGTCCTGCGGGTCACCGCCCGCACCCTGGGCCCCATCATCGTGGCGCTGTCCCTCTTCTTCCTGCTGCGCGGGCACAACGCCCCCGGCGGAGGGTTCATCTCCGCCCTGATCGGCGCCGCCGGCATCGCCCTGGTCTACCTCACCGCCCCCGACGACCGCGTCAGCCGCATGCGCCTGCCCTACACGCGGTTCATCGGCGCGGGCGTCGTGGTCGCCGTCGTGGTCGGGCTGCTGGGGCTGCTCGAGGGCTCCTTCCTCCGTCCGCTGCACGTCGACGTGCTCGGCCTCAAGGTCACCACGGCGCTCGTCTTCGACGTCGGCGTCTACCTCGCCGTGGTCGGGGTGATCGTCGCCGCCATCAGCCGGCTCGGCGTCGACGAGAAGGAGCCCCTTCCCCTGCGCCACGCGGGCTCCGCCTCCTCGGTGCTGCACTACGGCCCCCCTTCCACGACCACCACGGCCACGCCGCACAGCAGCGAGACGGCGCCCATCGGCGTGGTGCACGACGAGCAGGACCGGACCCTTCCGCCGCTGCCGGGACGCCCGGGCCCCTTCCGCGCGCGGCGCCCTGCCGCCGGAGAGGAGCGCTGATGGCGATCGCCCTGACCGTCGGCGTGCTCGTCGCCGGAGGAGTGTTCATGATGCTGCGCCGGGGCATGGTCCGCGTGGTCATCGGCTTCATGTTCCTCAGCCACGCCGTGAACCTGATCATCCTCGCCGCCGGCGGGGCCGACCGGCGCGGTGAGGCGCTCGGGGGAGGCCCTGATCCGGCGACCACGGCCGATCCTCTGCCCCAGGCCTTCGTGCTGACCGCCATCGTCATCTCGTTCGCCGTGACGATCTATCTGCTGGTGCTCGCAGTGACCGGCGACGCCGACGACGACACCGACCTCGAGCTCACCGGCCGGGAGACGGAGACCCCCACCTTCATCGACGACGCCGGAGGGTCCACGGCGCTCGCGGCCGACGAGCTCCGTCCCCGTGCCGTGCGCCGCACCGGCAGCCACTCGTCCAGGAGGAGAAGGTCCCCGGGTGGTCGCGCATGAGCGCGGACCTGCTCCCGCTGTTCGTCGTCGTCCCGCTGCTCGCGGCGGGAGTGCTCGTGCTGCTGGGCGACCCCCGCGGCGTCAGCCGGACCACGCTGCTGGGCGTGCTCGGGGTGGACGTCGTGGCGTCCCTGTGGCTCGTGGCCGCCCTGCGGGACGGTCCGACCGTCCTGGCCCACGCCGTGGGCCAGTGGCCCCCGGGGGTGTCCATCCCCTTCGTCGCCGACATGCTCACGGCGCTGATGCTCGCGATGACGGGTGGTCTCACCCTGATCTGTGCGTGGTTCGGGGTGGTCTCCCACCAGGCGCGCAAGCGGTTCTTCGCGCCGCTGGTGCTCGTGCTGACCGCCGGGTTCAACGGCGCGCTGCTGACGGCGGACCTCTTCAACCTGTTCGTGTTCATCGAGACGATGCTCCTGCCCTCGTACGGCCTGATCATCCTCGCCCACCGGGGCCGCGGGCGGCTGATGCAGGTGACGTCCGCGCGGATCTACGTGACGGTCAACCTGCTGGCCTCGACCGTGCTGGTGGCCGGGGTCGCCCTCGTCTACGGCGTCGCGGGCACCGTGAACCTGGCCGAGCTCGCCGGCCGCGCCGCGGAGGACTCCGCGGTGGCGATCGCGGTCGCGGTCGTGCTCTTGGCCCTGTCCGTCAAGGCGGCCGTGGTGCCCGTGCACGGCTGGCTGGCCCGGACCTACCCGTTCATGTCCCCCACGGTCACGGCCCTCTTCTCCGGGCTGCACACCAAGGTGGCGATCTACGCGATCTACCGGATCTACGCCGTGGTGTTCGACGGCGCGGAGGAGTTCCTGTGGGTCGGTCTCGTGATGTTCTCCGTGACGATGGTCGTGGGCGTGCTCGGGGCCGTGGGCGAGCGGGACGCCCGCAGCGTCCTGGCCTTCCACATGGTCAGCCAGATCGGCTACATCCTGCTGGGCGTCGCCCTCTTCGGCCCGGCGGGCCTGACCGCCGGGATCTTCTACCTGCTGCACCACACGGTCGTGAAGGCCTCGCTGTTCCTGTCGATCGGCGCGGTCGAGATCGGCTACGGACGCTATCCGCTGGGCCACGTCACGGGACTGCTCCGGCGCGAGCCCCTGACCGCGGCCGTCTTCTTCGTGGCGGCCATGTCCCTGGTGGGCCTGCCGCCGTTCTCGGGCTTCGTGGCCAAGCTGTCCCTCGTGCTCGCCGCCTTCGGGGAGGGGCGGACGGCGGTGGCGGCGGTCGCGGTGGTCGTGAGCCTGTTCACGCTGCTGTCCATGCTCAAGGTGTGGGGGAAGATGTTCCTGGGCGAGCCGGAGGACTCGGCCCGGGAGGTCCTCGAGACCGCCGGCGTGCGGGAGCCGCGCATCCCCGCCCGGCTCGTGGCACCGGCGCTGGTCCTGGCCCTGGTGACCCTGACGTTCGGCGTGGGCGGGGAGCTGCTCCTGGGGGTCTCCGCCGTGGCGGCCGACGGGCTGGTCGACACCCGGGCGTACGTGGAGGCGGTGTTCGGGACATGAAGTGGATGACGTGGTTGCCCCGCTTCGTCGGGTTCCTGCTGTGGTTCGCCAGGGAGGTCCTGGTCTCGAACCTCACGGTGATGCACGATGTGTTCACCGTGCAGCAGCGGTCCTCCCCGATCGTCGTGCGCTTCCGGAGCCGGTGCCGCAACGAGTTCGAGACCGCCACGCTCGCCGTGCTCATCTCCCTGACCCCGGGAACCCTGACCCTCGCCACTGTCTTCCGGGACGGGCACGAGGACGGGAGGCCCCCCGACTACGATCTCTATGTGCACGTCATGTACGACGACGACCCGGACTCGGCCCGGCGCCGTCTTCGCGAGTTCGAGGCCCGCCTGCTGCGGGCCGTCCGGGCGGAAGGAGCACCGCCGTGATCGGCATCCTCTTCGGCGTGCTGGTGCTGACGGCTTCCGTCGTGGTCGCCGGCATCCGGATGTTCGTGGGTCCCAACGACGCCAACCGGGTGATCGCCTCGGACCTGCTGTTCTTCTCGGTGATCGGTCTCGTCGCCCTGCTGGGGGTCCTGGTGGGCAGCCGGGCCGTGTTCGACCTCGTGCTCGTGGCGACGCTGGTGGGCCTCCTGGCCACGGTCTCGCTCGCCCGGGCCCTGACCAACGGGAGGCGGTGAGCATGGTCTTCGACCCCGTCCTGCACGAGCACCTCTGGATGAGCGTCGCCGGCCAGGTGCTGATCGTGCTGGGCTCCCTGGTGTTCCTCACCGCCATGGTGGGCCTCGTGCGCCTGCCGGACCTCTACACCCGGTCCTCGGCCGTGGCCACCGCAGCCGGCGTGGGCATCGCCCTCATCCTCCTGGGCGTCTTCTTCTTCGTCCCGGGGGTCACGACGGCGATCAAGCTCGTGGCCGCGGTGCTGCTCCAGCTGGTGACCTCCTCCGTGGGTGCCATGGCGGTCGTCCGGTCCGGCTACCTGATCGGCTCGGCGGTGTATTCTCCGACCCACCACAACGAGCTCGAGGAGCGCACCGAGGGGGCTCCGGACCCCGGGATGGAGGACCGCTCATGACCGCCCACGTCGAGAGTGTCAACGTCGGCCGTGCGGAGGTGAACCCCGCCAAGCGGAACCGGCCCACGGGCATCCGCAAGCGCCCCGTGGACGGTCCGGTGGAGGTCCGCGAACCGGGTCCGCGCCGGGGCGGGCTCGGCTCGGGCCTGGCCGGCGACTTCATCGGCGACGGCAAGTACCACGGCGGCACGGACCAGGCGGTGTACGCGTTCGCGCGCGAGGAGCTGGACTTCTGGGAGCGGGAGCTGGGGCGGGAGATCCCCGACGGCTTCTTCGGGGAGAACCTCACGCTCTCCGGCTTCGACGTCGACGGAGCGCAGCTGGGCGACGTCTGGCGGATCGGCGAGGTCCTGCTGCAGGTCACGGACGCGCGCATCCCCTGCGGCACGTTCCGCGCGAGCATGGAGGTGCGCGGCTGGCTGCGCCGCTTCACGGAGCGGGGCCGCTCCGGGGCCTATCTGAAGGTCCTGTCGCCGGGCACGGTGCGGGCCGGGCTGCCGGTCGAGCTGGTCCGCCGCGCCGGGCACGGGGTGGGCGTGGCCGACGCCTTCCGGGCGCAGACCACCGAACGGGACCGGATGCCGGAGCTGCTGCGCGCGGGGGAGGACCTGTGCGAGCAGCTCCGGCTGCGGGTCGAGGAGGAGCGGCGGGCGGCCGCCCGGAGCGGCGGGTGAGCCGCCGCTGCAGGACTCCGCGGCGCGGCCGCACGGTCCCCCTGTGCGGAGGGCTCCGCAGCCCGTCACCGACCAGGTCGCGGAACCACCGTGCCGGTCAGTTGAGGGCGGCGCCCCGGTAGACCTGTGCGACCTGCTCCTCGGAGAGCCGGGTGTCGATCACGGTGGTCCCCTCCGGGTCGTCGCGCAGGAAACGGACGGGCCCGTGCGAGCCGACCTCCAGGAGGAGCGCGGCGTCGGCGTCGTAGAGGGCCTCCACGACGGTGCTGAACCGGTCCCCCTGCACCGGGGTCACGGACAGCTCGAGCCGGGCGCGGACACGGCCGCCGCCCCCGGCGGTGGCCTCGTCGGGGTCCCCGGTGGCGGCCGCGTCCTCGCCGACCGGCTCGAGGGCGAGCTCCCGGACGACGCCCACGCCGTGGTCCACGACGTTCGCCAGGCGTGCGCCCAGCCGGCCCTGCGCGGTCGTGAAGGCGCGCCGGAGCCGGGTCGTCCACCACAGGGCCGTGGCCACGAGCAGCACGGCGACGAGGGCGAGGAACAGCACCGAGCCGGACCGGGACCACTGCTGCCACAGCAGGACCACGGCGAGCGCGGTCAGCACCGGGACCACCAGCAGCAGCGACGTGCCCAGGCGCTCGCCCAGCGAGGGGCGGTCGGGCGCGCCGCCGTCGCCGGGGGCGGTGCGCAGCCGCCGCATGACCTGGACGTCGAAGTCGCGGTCGTCCGCGGGTACGGGCCGGGGCCAGGTGCCGAGGGAATCCATGGCTCCCATTATGGGGGCGCGCTCGGCGGCCATGTTCCCATGAGGCGTCAAGGACCGGCTCGTAGAATCGGCCCCATGACCGAGACCCGATGGCTGTCCCCCGAGGAGCGAGAAGCCTGGCTGGCCCTCGTCTCCATCATGTTCACGCTGCCCGGCAGCATCGAGTCCCAGCTGCAGGCGGAGGCGGACCTGAGCCTCGCCGAGTACCTGGTGCTCGCGATGCTCTCGGAGGCTCCCGACCGGCGGCGGCGCATGTCGGACCTCGCGGCGGCCACGAACACCTCCCAGTCCCGGTTGTCCCGGATCGTCGCGCGCCTCGAGCGCGACGACCTGGTGGTGCGCGCGGGCGGCGAGAAGGACAAGCGGGTGGTGCTCGCCGAGATCACCGACCGCGGCCTGGAGCGGGTCGAGCAGGTGGCCCCGGGCCACGTGGAGCACGTCCGGCGGACGGTGATCGACCGATTGACGCCGGTCCAGGTCCAGCAGCTCGCCCTGATCGGACGCCTGGTCGACGACTCCGCGGCCGGCCCCACGGCCCGGGGACTGGCCTCGGACCAGCCGTGACGCACGGCACCGGCCGGCAATAAGCTTGACAGGGAAAGTAACTGTGCCCTACGGTGGTGACATGTCCACAACAGAGATGCCGCAGCGCACGTCCCCCGTCCGTTCCTCCGCCCCCGCCGCCGACTCCTCCGCGGCGACCCTCGGCCTGACCCTCCTGCGCGTGGTCCTCGGCGCCACGTTCCTCCTGCACGGCTGGCAGAAGTTCACCGAGTGGACCGTCGCCGGCACCCAGGCCTCCTTCGCCCAGATGGGCGTCCCCGCCGCCGAGCTCGCGGCGCCGGTCGTCGCCGCCCTCGAGCTCGTGGGCGGGCTGATGCTCCTCCTGGGCCTCGGCACCCGCGTGGTCGCCGCGCTCCTGGCCCTGGACATGCTGGGCGCCATCGTGCTCGTGCACCTTCCCGCCGGCTTCTTCGCCGCCGACGGCGGTGTCGAGCTCGTCCTGCTGCTCGCCGCCGCGGCCGTCCTCTACGCCCTGGCCGGTGCCGGCCGCTGGTCGCTGGACCACGTCATCGCCGGGAAGCGCCGTTCCGCCGTCCGCGCCTGATCCTTCCCGGGCCGTCCTCCCGGAGGCCGCCCGGCACCGGAACGCCCAGCCCCCGCCCCGCAGGATCCTGCGGCGCGGGGGCTCGTCGTCGTCCGCCGTCCGCGCCCCGGCGCCGGCCGGCGGGCGGCGGACGCGGAGGTGTCGGCCCGGGCGCGTAAAATCGTTCCCGGCGCGGCGCGCACGACCACCACGGGGCCGCGCCGGATCCAGCGCGGGTGATCCCCGCAGATCGGGGTTGGGCGCATGAGCATGCAGAACTCGCCGTACATGGTGCTGTGGCGCACCGTCCAGGGCCAGGAGGTCAAGGACCGGAAGATCGATCGGGCCACGCTCCGGCGCATCGTCTCCTTCGCGCGCCCGCACAAGACGAGGCTCACGGTGTTCCTGGTCGTCTCGGTGCTGACGGCCCTGCTCGGCGTGGTCACCCCGATCCTCGCCGGCGACGTCGTCCGCGCCATCAACGCCGGGGACGAGGTCTCGGTGGTGGTCTGGCTCGCGGTGGCCATCGCGGCGGTGGCGATCGTGGACGCGGGGCTCAACGTCCTCAACCGGTGGCTCTCCTCCCTGATCGGCGAGGGCCTGATCCTGGACCTGCGCACCGCCGTCTACGACCACGTGCAGCGGATGCCGATCGCCTTCTTCACCCGCACGCGCACAGGGGCCCTGGTCTCCCGGCTCAACAACGACGTGATCGGCGCCCAGCGGGCGTTCTCCAACACGCTCTCCGGCGTGGTGAGCAACGTCGTCTCCCTGATCCTGACCGTGGTCGTCATGGTCTCGATCTCGTGGCAGGTCACCGCGCTGTCCGTGCTCCTGCTGCCGATCTTCCTGGTCCCGGCCCGGGCGATGGGCGGGCGGCTGGCGAGCCTGCAGCGGGAGGCGGCCCAGCACAACGCGTCCATGTCCACGCAGATGACCGAACGGTTCTCGGCCGGCGGCGCCACCCTGGTCAAGCTCTTCGGCCGGCCCGAGGCCGAGGCGGCCGAGTTCGAGAGCCGCGCCGGCCGCGTCCGGGACATCGGCGTGCGGGTGGCGATGCTGCAGACCGTGTTCGTCACGGCCCTCACGCTGGTCTCCGCGCTGGCCCTGGCCCTGGTCTACGGGCTCGGCGGCGCGCAGGCGATCCTCGGCAACCTGGACGCGGGCGCGGTCGTGACCCTCGCCCTGCTGCTCACCCGGCTGTACACCCCGCTGACCATGCTCGCGAACGCCCGGATGGACGTCATGAGCGCCGTGGTGAGCTTCGAGCGGGTCTTCGAGATCCTCGACCTCGTCCCCCTGATCCAGGAGCGGCCGGGCGCCCGGTCGCTGCCGGCCGGCCCGGCGTCGGTGGAGTTCGACGACGTCCGCTTCGCCTACCCCTCCGCCGAGGAGGTCTCACTGGCCTCGCTCGAGGACGTCGCGGTGCTCGACTCCCGGGGCGGCGAGGAGGTGCTGCACGGGGTGAGCTTCACGGTCCTGCCCGGGCACACCGTCGCCCTCGTCGGCTCCTCCGGCGCGGGCAAGTCCACCATCGCCCAGCTCGTGGCCCGGCTCTACGACGTCAGCTCCGGGGTAGTGCGGATCGGCGGCATGGACGTGCGGGACGCGACGTTCGCCTCGCTGCGGGAGACCATCGGGATGGTGACCCAGGACGGGCACCTGTTCCACGAGTCGATCCGGGAGAACCTCGCGCTGGTGAAGCCGGAGGCCACGGACGACCAGCTGTGGGACGCGCTGGCCCGGGCCCGCATGGAGCACGTGATCCGCTCCCTCCCGGACGGGCTGGACACCGTGGTGGGCGAGCGCGGCTACCGGCTCTCCGGCGGGGAGCGGCAGCGGCTGACGATCGCCCGCCTGCTGCTCGCGGCCCCGCGCGTGGTGATCCTCGACGAGGCCACATCGGCGCTGGACTCCACCAACGAGGCCTGCGTCCAGGCGGCCCTGGGCGAGGCGATGGAGGGGCGCACCGCCCTGGTCATCGCCCACCGGCTCTCGACCATCCGCTCCGCCGACCAGATCCTGGTGGTCGAGGACGGCCGGATCGTGGAGCGCGGCCGGCACGCCGAGCTGCTCGCCGTGAGCGGGCGCTACGCGGAGCTCTACGAGACGCAGTTCGCGGACCAGGAGGTCTGACCCGTGCTCGACGACGCCGTGGCCCTCCTCGGCGTGGACGCTCCCGGGGCGCTGGCGGTGGTGGCCTCGGCCGTGGGGATCTACCTGGCGTTCCTGCTCATGGTGCGGCTCTTCGGCCAGCGCGTGCTGTCCCGGCTCTCGACCTTCGACGCGGTCGTGGCGGTCATGCTCGGCGCCGTGGCCGGGCGCGCGGTCCTGGGGGACACGCCCACGCTCGCCGCGGGCGTGCTGGGACTCGGCACGCTGTTCGCGCTCGAGGCGGGGTTCGGCCAGCTCCGCGCGGGGATCCGCGTGTCGGCGCTGATGAACAACCAGGCGGTCCTGCTGATGGCCGGCGGACGGGTGCTGGAGGCCAACCTCCACCGGGTCCACGTGGTGGAGTCCGAGCTCTTCGGGGCCCTGCGGGAGGCGGGCGTGCGCGACCCGGACGAGATCGCGTGCGTGGTCTTCGAGGCCTCCGGCACGATCAGCGTCCTCCGGCGCGGCAAGCCGCTCGACCCCCGGATGCTCGCGGGCGTCAGGGACGCCCACCTGGTCCCGGAGGACCTCCTGCGGGACCCGGACCGGGACTGAGCGCCGCCGCACAGGTCCCGCCCGCCGCACACCCCTGCGCGGCCGGGGCGGTGGACGGCGTCACCGGGCGGCCGGACCGAGCTCGGTCACCACCTCGCCGGTCGCGGTCGAGTCGTCGCGCAGCATCCAGCCCATGCGCTTGTGGGTCCGGACCCCCACGTCGGACTCCACGACCTGGACCCCCGGCGCGGCGGCCTGCAGCTCGGCCTCGACGTCGAAGATGTCCCCGGGGGTGCGCAGCCAGAGCAGGAAGGTGAGGTTGGTGTCCCCGGTGGTGGAGGCGCACAGGCGCAGCGTCCGGTGGGAGCGCAGGGTCCGCACGGCCGCCTCGAGCTGTGCGGGCGGCACCCGCACGTACCACTGGCACGACACCGGGTAGCCGGAGTACTGCTGGGCCAGTTCGCAGCGGAGGGCGACGAGACCGGTCTCGAGCGCCTGGCGCAGGTGCCGGGCCGCCGTCGTCGGGTGGGTGCCCGTCGCGGCGGCGATCTCCGCCGCGGTGGCGCGCCCGTCGCCCTGGAGCACGGCCGTCAGCTCCTCGAGGCGGGCGGGGGTGGCGCCGTGCGGACGGTGCACCTCCGGCCGCAGGGCGCTCACGCGGCGCTGCTGCTCCGGGGACAGCACGTCGAGGCGCCAGTTGCTGCCGATCGCGTGGAGCCGTGTGGCCACCGTGAGCTGGGCCCGCAGGATCGCGGGATCGGCCCGCACCAGCGGCAGCACGTCCTGGGTCATCTGCTCCCAGCTGCGGGTGAGGACGGTGAGCCGGACGTCCCAGGCGCGCGCGGACTCCTCCACGGTGCCGATCTCCGGCACGGCGCACAGCCGCTCCAGCACCTCGGCCCGGCGGCCCGGGCGGCACTCGAGGCCGATGAACGTGGCGCAGCCCTGCGTGCCGGAGGTGCCGAGGTGGGCGGTGACCCAGCTGCGGCCGTCGGCCCGGAGCCGGTCCCAGCGAGCGGCGAGGGTGGTGGGGTGGCGGCCGAGCGCGGCCCCCAGCTGGGTCCACGTCGCCCGCGGTGCGATCTGCAGGGCGTGGACGAGCTCGAGGTCCTCCGCGGGCAGTTCCATGCTGGTTCCTTCGGTCGAACGGGGAATCAATGCAGGCTTTCAAGGATATCTCGGCAAGGTGATGGACGTCACGTCACTCTCGAAGAAGACGCCCTCCTCCACCGATCCGACCACCTCTGGGAGCTCCCATGAAACTGCGCACCGTTGTCGACGGCGCCTCCACCGACATCCTGGCCGTGGCGAACCTGCCCGTGCTGTGGATCTGCGCCCTCGGCGTCTTCGCCGTCATCGTCGTCCAGACCCTCATCTACGTCCGGGCCGCCCGCACGGCGGCTCCCGCCGCCGGGGTGAGTTCCGCCGAGCTCAGGACCTCCTTCCGCGCCGGGGCGGTCTCGGCGGTCGGCCCGTCCCTGGCCGTGGCCCTCGTCGCCGTGGCGCTGCTGACCGTCTTCGGCACCCCGGCCGTGCTCGTGCGGATCGGGCTGATCGGATCCGTGTCCTTCGAGACCGGTGCGGCCAGCATCGCCGCGGGCACCATGGGCGCCGACCTGGGCGGACCGACCTACACGCAGGGCGTGTTCGCCGTGGCGTTCATGGCGATGAGCCTGGGCGGGGCGATGTGGATGCTCGCCACGCTGATCCTCACCCCGCTGCTCAAGCGCGGCGACGTCAGCCTGCGCAAGGTCAATCCCGCCGTGATGACGGTGGTCCCCGGGGCTGCCCTGCTCGCGGCCTTCTTCGCCCTCGGGCTCGGGGAGCTGCCGAAGTCGGGCAACCACGTGGTGGCCTTCCTCGTCTCCGCGGCCGTGATGGCGGCGTGCCTGGGGATCGCCAAGGCGCTCCGGGCCCAGTGGGTCCGCGAGTGGGCCCTGGGCATCGCCATCCTGACCGCGCTGGTCGTCACCTACTTCACCGTCGGCGCCGGCGTGTTCCCCAGCGCCTGAGCCCGCGCCCGAGACCACCGAAGGACTTCTGCCATGACCACTGTGAACTCCGCCGTTCCTGCCCTCGAGCAGTTCGACACGACCACCGCCCGCTGGGGCCGGCTGACGATGATCGCCGGGCTGCTCTTCGCCCTGGCCGGCCCCACCTACCTCGTGCTCTTCAGCGGTCTGGACGTGGACCACGCCAGGATCTGGACCGCCCTGCTGGCGATCGCCGGCACCTTCGGGGTGCTGTGGATCGTGGAGCCGCTGACCTACTACCCGATCCTGGGCCAGGCCTCGATGTACCAGGCGTTCATGATCGGCAACATCTCCAACAAGCTGCTGCCCTCGGCGCTGATCGCCCAGGCGGCCATCGGCGCCAAGCCGGGCACGCGGCGCGGTGAGCTCGCGGCGGTGATGGCCATCGGCGGTGCGGCAACGGTGCACCTCGTCTCGCTGCTGATCTTCGTCGGCGTCCTCGGGACCTGGCTGGTCAGTGTCGTCCCGGCCGACGTCGTGGCCGTGGTCCAGACGTACATCCTGCCCTCGGTCCTCGGCGCGGTGCTCGTGCAGGCGATCGTCTCCACGCGCAGCCTGCGCATGACGGTCATCGCCGGCGTCGTCTCCGCCGCCGTCGTGTTCGTCCTCGTGCCCACGATCCCTTCGCTCGCCTTCTTCGGGACCGCCATCGCGGTGATCAGCACCGCCGTGCTGGCGTGGTTCCTGCGCGACCGGTCGGCCCCGGCCGACCCGGTCGCGGACAGGATGCAGGACCCCGCGGACGAATTGCCCATCGACTAGCACCGTTCCCCCGAAAGGACACCGCACCATGACCACCACCACATATCCGCAGCTGACCGACGGGCTGCGCCTGCAGATGCACCAGCTGTACCGCGAGCTGCACGCGAGCCCGGAGCTGTCCATGCAGGAGCACGCCACCGCGGCCCTGATCGAGCAGCGCCTCACCGCGCTGGGCATCGAGAACTTCCGGTGCGGCGGCACCGGCGTGGTCGGGGTGCTGCGCAACGGCGAGGGGCCCACGGTGGCCTTCCGCGCCGACACCGACGGCCTGCCGCTGGCCGAGGACACGGGGGTGGACTACGCCAGCACGGCCACCGGACGGCTGGAGGACGGGACCGAGGTCCCCGTGATGCACGGGTGCGGCCACGACACGCACGTGGCCGTGCTGCTGACGGCCGCCGAGCTGCTGGCCGGGGCGCGGGACGCCTGGGCCGGGACCGTGGTGCTCGTGTTCCAGCCCGGGGAGGAGACCGCCGCCGGCGCCCGGGCCATGCTCGAGGACGGGCTGTGGGAGAAGGCGCCGCTGCCGGAGGTCGTCCTCGGCCAGCACGTGATGCCCTCCCTGGCGGGCACGGTCAGCTACTCGGTGGGCGACGCCATGGCGCTGGCCGACTCGTGGCGGGTCACCGTGCGCGGCGAGGGGGCGCACGCGTCCCAGCCCCAGGACGCCGTCGACCCGATCGTGCTCGGGGCGCACATGATCACCCGGATCCAGACCATCGTCTCCCGCGAGATCGACGCGCGCCGGGCCGCGGTGGTCACCGTCGCGACCTTCCACGGCGGGCTGAAGGAGAACATCATCCCGGCCACCGCCGAGTTCACGCTCAACGTGCGCACCTTCGATCCCGCCGTCCGTGACCACGTGCTGGGGGCCCTGCGGCGGATCATCAGTGCGGAGGCGGCGGCCTCCGGGGCCCCGGAGCCTGGCATCGAGGAGATCTCGACCTTCCCCCGCAACTACAACGATCCCGAGGCCACCACCGCTCTCGTCGAGCGGTTCCGGCAGGTGCTGGGGGAGGACAGCGTGGTGGAGATCGAGCCGCCGATGGGCTCGGAGGACTTCGGGGCCCTCGGCGCGGCGATCGGGGTGCCCTCGGTGTTCTGGATGTTCGGCGGCCACGACGCGGCCACCCTCGAGGGGGAGGGGCCCGTGCCGGTGAACCACTCCCCGTTCTTCGCCCCGGCGGTCGAGCCGACCCTCTCCACGGGGGTGCGGGCCGCTCTCACCGCCATCCTCTCCCGGGTGGGCCGCTGATCGCAGCCCCCGTCGTCGGTTGCTTCCATCGGCTGGGCCATGGCACGGAGGGGAGGCCGGCCCGGTTCCC
>NZ_JBISWK010000020.1:0-1528 GCF_044462205.1 Kocuria rhizosphaericola
GGAACCGGGCCGGCCCCGTCACGTGTTCCGGCGATGCCGGGTCAGCACTCCACGACGTTGACGGCGAGTCCGCCCAGGGCGGTCTCCTTGTACTTGTGGCTCATGTCCTTGCCGGTCTCGCGCATGGTCACGATGACCTCGTCGAGGCTGACCCGGTGGGTGCCGTCGCCCCACATCGCCATCTTGGCGGCGTTGATCGCCTTGGCCGCGGCGATCGCGTTGCGCTCGATGCAGGGGATCTGCACCAGTCCGCCGATCGGGTCGCAGGTCAGCCCGAGGTTGTGCTCCATGGCGATCTCCGCGGCGTTCTCCACCTGGCGCGGCGTCCCGCCCAGGATCTCGGCGAGACCGCCGGCGGCCATCGAGGAGGCGGAACCGACCTCGCCCTGGCAGCCGACCTCGGCCCCGGAGATCGAGGCCTGCTCCTTGTAGAGCACCCCGACCGCCCCGGCGGTGAGCAGGAAGCGGACCACGATGTCCTGCCTGGCCGCCTCGAGCGCCTCCGGGCCCTCCGCGGCGGCGGCGCGGACGGCGGGGGAGTAGTGGGTGGCGTAGAACAGCACCGCCGGGATGATGCCGGCCGCCCCGTTGGTGGGGGCGGTGACCACGCGCCCGCCGGAGGCGTTCTCCTCGTTGACCGCCAGGGCCACGAGGTTCACCCACTCGGGCCAGAACCCCGGGTCCCGGTCCGGGTCCTCGGTCCGCAGCCGCCGGTGCCACTCGGGGGCGCGGCGGGCGACGTCCAGTCCGCCCGGCAGCGGACCGGTGCGCCGCAGGCTGGAGTCCTTGCACTCCTCCATCACGGTCCAGATGTGCAGCAGCTGCTGCCGGATCTCCTTCTCGTCGCGCCAGGTCCTCTCGTTGGCGAGCATCACCGCGCTCATCGGGGTGCCCGTGCTGTCGCAGTGGCCCAGCAGCTGCGCGGCGGTGCGGAAGGGGTGGGGCACCTGGGCGCTGGCGGCGTCCAGCTCGGCCGCGGCGGCGTCCTCCTCGCCCTCCTGGACGATGAACCCGCCGCCCACGGAGAACCAGGTCTCCCCGGCCAGCACGGCTCCCGAGGAGTCGAGGGCCTGGAAGCGCATGCCGTTGGTGTGCCGCTCCAGGATGGTCAGCGGGTGCTGCACCATGTCCTCGACCCGGTAGGGGATGTCCGAGCGGCGCCCGAGGGCCGCGCACAGGCGCAGCGTCCCGGTGGCGGCGATGTCGGCGAGCCGCTCCTCCACCTCGTCGGGGAGGACCTGCTCGGGGTCGTAGCCCTCCAGGCCGAGCAGGATCGCGGTGAAGGTGCCGTGGCCGCGGCCGGTCGCGGCCAGCGACCCGTAGACGTCCACGCGCAGGTCCGCGGTGCGCTCCAGCAGGTCGCCACCGGTCAGGGTCTCGGCGAAGCGCCGTGCGGCGCGCATGGGGCCGACGGTGTGGGAGCTCGAGGGGCCGATGCCCACGGTGAACAGTTCGAAGACGCTGATGGCCATGACAGTTGCTCCAAAGGAGGTGGTGCCCCGGTGCGGGGCTGGGGTGGGTGGGACGT
>NZ_JBISWK010000021.1:0-13303 GCF_044462205.1 Kocuria rhizosphaericola
GGGGTCCCGGTCCGCACCACGGACCTCGGCGGTGCCCGTGCGGCTCGTGCTCAGCTCTCGCTCAGCGGGGCCAGGCCCGGGTAGAGCGGGTGGTCCGCGGCCAGCTTCTGGACGCGTGCCCTGAGGCCGGACAGCACGGCCGGGTCGGCGCCGCCCTCGGTTCCCGTGCCGTCGGCCGCGGCGTCCGCGCCGGCGATGAGGGTCTCGGCGATGATGTCGGCGACCTCGGCGAAGGCCTCCGCGTCGAAGCCGCGGGTGGCCAGGGCCGGGGTGCCGATGCGCAGCCCCGAGGTGACCATCGGCGGGCGCGGGTCGAAGGGCACGGCGTTGCGGTTGACGGTGATGTCGACCTGGGCGAGCAGGTCCTCGCCCTGCCGGCCGTCCAGCGCCGAGGCCCGGAGGTCCACGAGGACCAGGTGCACGTCGGTGCCGCCGCTGACGACCGTGATCCCCCGGGACTGCACGTCCGGGGAGAGCAGCCGGCGGGCGAGGATCGAGGCGCCCTCGAGGGTGCGCTCCTGCCGCCGGCGGAAGTCCTCCCCGGCGGCGATCCCGAACGCCACGGCCTTGCCGGCGATCACGTGCTCGAGCGGACCGCCCTGCTGGCCCGGGAAGACCGCGGAGTTGATCTTCTTGGCGATCTCGGCCTCGCTGGAGAGGATGATGCCGCCGCGCGGGCCGCCCAGGGTCTTGTGCGTGGTGGAGGTGACCACGTGGGCGTGCGGCACCGGGTTGGGGTGCAGCCCGGCGGCGACCAGCCCGGCGAAGTGGGCCATGTCCACCATGAACCACGCCCCCACCTCGTCGGCGATCGCGCGGAAGGCGGCGAAGTCCAGCTGCCGGGGGTAGGCGGACCAGCCGGCGATGATCAGCTGCGGGCGGTGCTCCCGGGCGAGCCGGGCGACCTCGCCCATGTCCACGGTGCAGCCGGCCTCCTCCACGCCGTAGGGCACGACCTGGTAGAGCTTGCCGGAGAAGTTCAGCTTCATGCCGTGGGTCAGGTGCCCGCCGTGGGCGAGGTTCAGCCCCAGGATGGTGTCCCCGGGCTTGATCAGCGCGTGCATGACCGCGGCGTTCGCCTGCGCCCCGGAGTGCGGCTGGACGTTCGCGAAGCCGGCGCCGAAGAGCTCCTTGGCCCGGTCGACGGCCAGCTGCTCGATCACGTCCACGTGCTCGCAGCCGCCGTAGTAGCGGCGCCCCGGGTAGCCCTCGGCGTACTTGTTGGTCAGCACCGAGCCCTGGGCCTGCATCACGGCCACGGCGGTGTGGTTCTCGGAGGCGATCATCTCCAGGCCGTCGCGCTGCCGGCCGAGCTCCTGGTCGATCTGCGCGGCGACCTCCGGGTCGAGCTCGGCGAGGTCGGCGTTCAGGGTCTCTGCGTCCTGCCGCGTTCCCGGGTGCGTGCTCATGCCTGCTCCTCCTGGGCCTGCGCGTACTGCTCGGCGGTGAGCAGCTCGCCCTCGGCGGTGACCTCGACGGTGAACAGCCAGCCGTCCCCGTACGGGTCGGAGTTCACGAGGCCGGGCTCGTCGACGACGGCCGCGTTGACCTCCGCCACCGTTCCGGAGACCGGGGCGAAGAGCTCGGAGACGGACTTGGTGGACTCCACCTCGCCGCAGACCTCGCCGGCGGTGACCGTGGCGCCGGCCTCGGGCAGGTCGAGGTAGACGACGTCGCCGAGGGCGTCTACGGCGACCGCGGACAGACCGACCTTCACGGGGGAGGACTCGTCCACCCACTCGTGCTCGGCGGAGTAGCGCAGGTGGGACGGGATGTTGCTCATGATCGGGAACCTTTCAGCAGGAGGGGACGACGACGGGTGGCGGAACGAGCGGCCGGCGCGGGACGGACCGGGTCACGCGCGGGTCACCGTTCGCGCTGGTAGAACGGCAGGGACACGACCTCGAACGGCACCGGCTTGCCGCGCAGGTCGACCTGCACCTCGGTGCCGGGCTCGGCGTGCTCGTTGTCGACGTAGGCCATGGCGATGGGGTAGCCGAGGGTCGGGCTCAGCGCCCCCGAGGTGACCTCGCCGACGACCTCGCCGTCCACGCTGATCGGGTAGTGGCCGCGGGCCGCGCGCCGGCCCTCGCCGCGCAGGCCGACCAGCTTGCGCTCCACCCCGGCGGCCTTGCGGGCCTCCAGGACCGTGCGGCCCACGAAGTCCTCCTCCTTCTTGAAGGAGACGACCCGGCCGAACCCGGCCTCGTAGGGGGTGATGTCCCGGGTGAGCTCCTGGCCGTAGAGCGGCATCCCGGCCTCCAGGCGCAGGGAGTCGCGGCAGGCGAGCCCGCAGGGGATGAGCCCGTGGCCCTGCCCGGTCTCCAGGAGCGCCTTCCACAGCGGCACGGCCTGGGCGTTGGGCAGGTACAGCTCGAAGCCGTCCTCCCCGGTGTAGCCGGTGCGGGCGAGCAGCACGTCGATCCCGGCGACGGTGGCCGGCGCGGCGTAGTAGTACTTCAGCTCGGCGACCAGCTGCTGCTGCTCGGCGGGGACCAGCTCCTGCAGGACCGCCTGCGCGGCCGGGCCCTGGACGGCGACCAGCGAGGTGTCGGCGGACTCGTCGGCCACGGTGACGTCGAAGCCGGCGGCCCGCTCCTGGAGGGCGGCGAGCACGGACGGGGCGTTGCCGGCGTTGGGCACCACCAGGTACTCGTCCTCGGCCAGCCGGTAGCTGATCAGGTCGTCGATGATCCCGCCCTCGGGGGTGCAGATCAGGGAGTACTTGGCCCGGCCCACGGCGATGGCGGCGAGGTTGCCCACCAGGGCCGTGTTCAGGAAGGTCGCCGCGTCCGGGCCGGTCACCCGGACCTCGCCCATGTGGGAGAGGTCGAACAGGCCGGCGGCGCCGCGCACGGCGCGGTGCTCGGCCAGCTCGGAGCCGTACTTCAGGGGCATGTCCCAGCCGCCGAAGTCGGTGAAGGACGCCCCCAGCACGGCGTGCTCGTCGTGCAGGGCGGTGTGTCGGGAGGTGGTGCTCACGCTCATGTCGGTGCCTTTCGTGACGGTGCGGTGCCGGATCAGTTCTCGAAGGCCTCGGGAGCCGGGCAGGAGCAGATCAGGTTGCGGTCCCCGGCGGCGCCGTCGATGCGGCCCACCGGCGGGAAGTACTTGTCCTGGCGCAGCTCCGGGACGGGGAACGCGCCCTGCTCGCGGGAGTAGCGGCGGTCCCAGTCGCTCGCGGCCACGACCTCGGCGGTGTGCGGGGCGTGGCGCAGCGGGCTGTCCTCGGCGCTGAGGTCGCCGCGGGCGACCTGCTCGATCTCCTCGCGGATGGTGGTCATCGCGGTGATGAACCGGTCGATCTCGGCCAGGTCCTCGGACTCGGTCGGCTCCACCATCAGGGTCCCGGCCACCGGGAAGGACAGGGTCGGGGCGTGGAAGCCGAAGTCGATCAGTCGCTTGGCCACGTCCTCGGCGGTCACCTTGGTGCGGGCCGTGAGCGCCCGCAGGTCCAGGATGCACTCGTGGGCGACCAGCCCGTTGTTGCCGGTGTAGAGCACCGGGTAGTGCTCGTTCAGCGCGGTGGCGACGTAGTTCGCCGTCAGCAGGGCCGTCTGCGTGGCCCGGGTGAGGCCGTCGCCGCCCATCATCGCGATGTAGGCCCAGGAGATCGGCAGCACCCCGGCCGATCCGAACATCGTGGCCGAGATCGGTGCGCCGGCCGCGCCGTCGGTCCCGGTGCGGGTGGCGTCGCCGGGCAGGAAGGGCGCCAGGTGCGCGGCCACCGCGACGGGCCCGACGCCGGGTCCGCCGCCGCCGTGCGGGATGCAGAAGGTCTTGTGCAGGTTCAGGTGGGACACGTCCCCGCCGAACCTGCCCGGCTGGGCCAGACCGACCAGGGCGTTGAGGTTGGCCCCGTCGATGTACACCTGGCCGCCGGCGGCGTGGACGGCGTCGCAGACCTGGCGCACGTCGGCGTCGTAGACCCCGTGGGTGGAGGGGTAGGTGATCATGATGGCGGCCAGCTGCTCGCGGTGGGCCTCGATCTTGGCGGCGAGGTCGGCGTGGTCGATGGTGCCGTCGCCGGCCGTCTTCACCACGACGACCTTCATGCCGGCCAGGACCGCGGAGGCGGCGTTGGTGCCGTGGGCGGAGGCCGGGATGAGGCAGACGGTGCGCTGCTCATCGCCGCGGGACCGGTGGTAGCCGCGGATGGCCAGCAGGCCGGCCAGCTCGCCCTGGGAGCCGGCGTTGGGCTGGAGGGACACGGCCGCGTAGCCGGTGATCGCCTCCAGGCGGTGCTCCAGGTCGGCGATCAGCTCGCGCCAGCCGGTGGTCTGGTGGGCCGGGGCCAGCGGGTGGATCGAGGCGAACTCGGGCCAGCTCATGGCGGCCATCTCGGCGGTCGCGTTGAGCTTCATGGTGCAGGAGCCCAGCGGGATCATCGTCCGGTCCAGGGCCAGGTCCCGGTTCTCCAGGCGGGTCAGGTAGCGCAGCATCTGCGTCTCGGAGCGGTGGGTGGAGAACACGGGGTGGGTGAGGAACTCCGTGGTGCGCCGCAGCCCCTCGTCCAGCTCGAGGCCGCGCGGCCCGGCGGCGACGGCCGCGGCCGCGTCCGCCACGCCGAAGGCCTCGGCGACGAGCAGGAGGTGCTGCTCCGTGGTCGCCTCGTCGCAGGAGATCCCGACGTGGTCGGCGTCGACGTGCCGCAGGTTCACGCCGCGGTTCTCGGCCGCGCGCACCACCTGCTCCGCCCGCCCGGGGACCCGCACGGTGAGGGTGTCGAAGAACTGCTCCGCGACGAGCTCGTGACCGGTGTCCTGCAGCACGGTGGCCAGGGTCCGGGCGCGGTCGTGCACGCGCAGGGCGATGGCCTTCAGCCCTTCGGGGCCGTGGTACACGGCGTACATGCCGGCCACGACGGCCAGCAGGGCCTGGGCGGTGCAGATGTTGGAGGTGGCCTTCTCGCGGCGGATGTGCTGCTCGCGCGTCTGCAGCGCCAGGCGGTAGGCCGCCCGTCCGGTGGCGTCCTTGGAGACGCCCACCAGGCGGCCGGGCAGGTTCCGCTCCAGGCCGGGGCGCACCGCCATGTAGGCCGCGTGCGGACCGCCGAAGAACAGGGGGACGCCGAAGCGCTGGGAGGAGCCCACCGCGATGTCCGCGCCCTGCTCGCCGGGCGGGGTGATGAGGGTCAGGGCCAGCAGGTCGGCCGCGACCGTGACCATCGCCCCGCGCTCCTTGGCCTCGGCGATGACCGCGGCGTGGTCGACGACCCGTCCGGAGACCCCGGGCTGCTGCAGGACCACGCCGGTGATCTCGCCCTCGGGCAGGCCGGCCGTCAGGTCGGCGACTTCCACGGCGAAGCCCAGCGCCTCGGCGCGGGCCAGCACCACGGCCAGGGTCTGCGGCAGCGTGTCGGCGTCGACGACGATCGCCCCGTTGCCGCGGGCCTTGTTGGCCCGGCGCATCAGCAGCACCGCCTCGACCACCGCCGTGGCCTCGTCCAGCAGCGAGGCGTTGGCCACGGGCAGCCCGGTGAGGTCGGCGACCATGGTCTGGAAGTTCAGCAGCGCCTCCAGGCGCCCCTGGGAGATCTCGGGCTGGTAGGGGGTGTAGGCGGTGTACCAGCCCGGGGACTCCAGCACGTTGCGCAGGATGACCGGGGGCGTGTGGGTGTCGTAGTAGCCCTGCCCGATCATCTGCACGGCCGTGGTGTTGCGGTCCGCGAAGGCGCGCAGCTGCTCGAGCACCTCCTGCTCGCTGAGCGCCCCCGGCAGGTCCAGGGGGGCGCTCTGCCGGATGTCGGCGGGCACGGCGGCGTCCGACAGGTCGTCGAGGCTGGTACGGCCCACACGGGCGAGCATGGTCCGTACGGCGTCCTGGCCGGCACCGATGTGCCGGTCGGCGAAGACCGTGGTGGGGGACGTGGTGGTGAGCTGGATCGTCATGAGGAACTCCCGGGTGCTGCACGCCAGGTCGGCGTGGATCGGTTCGAGTTCCTCCCCGCTCTGTCTGGGACCTGAGAGATTCCGCGGCCGGGGGGCCGCTTGCACCGTCGGTGAGACCGGCGACGCGCGCCGGGCTGCTTTCCAGAGTTGCCGAACCGTGGTGGTACTGGGGCCTGAGAGTTTCCTGGGGAGGAATTGCTCCTACGGCGCCCGCCGGTCGTCGTGCACCGGGGGACTCTCCCACCACAGTTCATGGGCGTCTTCTGCTCCCAGGATAGCCGGATCCGAAATCGGGTGTCCACCGTCACGCCGCGGACCCGGCCGTGGCGGGGTTGATTGACGGTGTGTACCAGCTCACATAGGGTGTCAGATGTCTTATGTGTCGGGATCGTGCGCGGGGAGCCGACGAGGACGTGCGGTCCGGACCCGGTGCCGCCGTCCTCGCTCGAGGGCCCCGCCGTTCCCGGCCCGTCCTGTGATCCCCCGACCGGAGGAGCCCCGCGGATGACCGTCCCACGGACCCTGCTCGTGCTCGACGACGACCCCACCGGGTCCCAGTGCGTCCACGACGTCGACGTCGTCCTCGAGCTCGATCCCGAGCCCGTGCTGGACGTCGTCCGGCACCCCGGGCGCACCTGTTTCGTGCTCACCAACAGCCGGGCCCGGTCCGAGGCCGAGGCCGTGAGGATCAGCACCGGTCTCGTCCCGGCCGTGCTGGAGACCCTCGAGACCGAGAACCTGCCCCTGCCCCACCTCGTCTCCCGCAGCGACTCCACGCTGCGCGGGCACGTCATCGCCGAGCCCACGGCCCTGGCGGACGTCCTCGAGCAGCGGGGCGTGGCGGTCGACGGGTTCCTCTTCGCCCCGGCCATGCTCGAGGCCGGGCGGTACACCGAGGACGACGTGCACTACGCGGTCCTGCAGGGCCGCCCGATGCCCGTGGGCGAGACCGACTTCGCCGCGGACGCGACCTTCGGCTACTCCGCCTCCGACCTCAAGGACTTCCTCGTGGAGCGCTCCGGCGGCACGCTCGAGCGCTCGGGGATCCTCTCGATCGGCCTCGACGCCATCCGCTCCGGGGGTGCGCCGGCCGTCGCGGAGATCCTGCGCCGGGCCCGGGACCGGACGTGGGTGGTCGTCAACGCCACGGACTACACGGACCTCGACACGGTCGCCGAGGCTCTCGCCGTGCTGGAGGCCGAGGGGCGGACCTTCGTCACCCGGTGCGGGCCGTCCTTCGTCCGTCCCCTCGCCGGGCTGACCGGCTCGCGCGAGCTCGGTCCCGAGGACATCGTGGTCGGCCCCGGGCGCCTCCCGCACGGGCTCGTGGCCGTCGGCTCCCACGTGGGGCTCACCAACCGGCAGCTCGCCGAACTGCGCGAGCGGCGGGACCTCCTCGAGGTCGAGCTGGACGTGCCGACCCTGCTCGACGACGACGCGCGTCCCGGCTGCGTGGCCGACGCCGTCGCGCGGATCGTCGCAGGGCTGGAGAGCAGCGACGCCGTGGTGTGGACGAGCCGTGAGCTCGTGCGCGCGGACGACCCCGACGAGTCGCTGGCCATCGCGCGCTCCGTCTCGGACGCGCTCGTGGCGGTCGTCCACGGCGTGGCCCAGGCCCGCCCGGCGTGGGTCGTGGCCAAGGGCGGGATCACCTCCCACGAGGTGGCCCACCGGGGCCTCGGCATCCGCCGGGCCACGGTGACCGGCCAGTTCTTCCCCGGCCAGATCTCGCTGTTCCAGCCCACCGACGCCCCCGCCACCACGCAGGGCGGACCCTACGTGGTCTTCCCCGGCAACGTGGGCGGGGAGAGCGCCCTCGCCGACGTCGTGGACGTCCTCGACCGGGCGGCCGAGCGCGCCCGGTCGCAGGATCCGCGGCGGGGCCGGCAGGCCCCGCACGAGGCCGGCCCGGACACCGCCGACCCCGAGGAGGAGCTGTCATGAGCACGTCCCTGTCCGTCGGCTTCCTGGGACTGGGCGCCATGGGCGCTCCCATGGCCCTCGCCCTGGCCGGCGCCGGCTTCCCCGTGCGCGGCTTCGACGTCTCGCCCCGCGCCCAGGAGCAGGTGGGAGACGCCATGGAGCTGCTGGCCGACCCCCGCGAGGCGGCGACCGGCGCGGACGTCGTCGTCGTCATGGTCGCGACCGGGGCCCAGCTGCACGACGTGCTGTTCGGCGAGCGCGGCATCGCCGACGCCCTCGGCCCGGACACGGTGCTGCTCGTGATGGCGACCGTCGGTCCCCAGGCCGTGGAGTCCTGCGCGGCGGGCCTCGAGGGCCGCCGCGTGCGGATCGTCGACGCCCCGGTGTCCGGGGGGACGGCCCGCGCCGCCACCGGGGACCTGCTCGTCATGGTGGGCGGCGCGGACGAGGACGTCGCCGCGGTCCGGCCGCTGCTCGACGCGATGGCCGCCAACGCTCCCCTGGTCGGCCCCCGGGTAGGCGACGGGCAGCGCTTCAAGGTGGTCAACCAGCTGCTCTGCGGTGTGCACATCGCCGTGGCGGGCGAGGCGCTGGCCCTCGCGGACTCCATGGGCCTCGACCCGGCGCAGTGCCTCGAGGTCCTCTCCACCGGTGCCGCCACGTCCTTCATGTTCGAGGACCGTGGCCCGCGGATGCTGCAGGGCGAGGAGGCCGAGGTCCGCTCCGCCCTGGACATCTTCGTGAAGGACATGGGCCTGGTCACCGACGCCGCCCGGGCGGTCGCCCAGCCGGTGCCGCTGGCCGCGGCGGCCGAGCAGCTCTACGTGCGCGGCCGCCGCGAGGGCCACGGCCGGCACGACGACTCCTCGGTCTTCGACGTCCTCCGCTCCCGCTGACCTGGATCCCGTGCAGAGCGGCGCCCCGTCCTGCACGGAGGGGCTCCGCCGCCCGGCCGTGCCCGGGGAGGTGCCCGGCGGATCAGCTCTTGACGGACCAGAAGCGGCGGTCGCGGTCCCACTGCACCGTGCCGCCGTGGGCCTTGCGGAACTCCGTGAGGACCTCCTTGCTGATCCCGGTGTGCCCGTTCTCCAGGGTCCGGACCCACTCCGGGCCGAAGGTCCGGGGGATGTCCTGGACGGCCTGGTCCTGGGACAGCCGTCCCTCCGTGCGGATGCGGTCGACCATCCAGTGGGCGATGTCCTGTGCGCTCGTCATGTCCCGAGCCTACGCGGGTCCGCGCACGCCGGAGCACGGTGCGGGGAGGGCCGGTCACCCCCGCGGGACCACGACGGCGGAGCCCGCCGCCTCCGGGCCGGTCGCCCGGGTGCGCAGTGCCGCCACAGGGACCACTCCGTCCGGGCCGGCGCTCAGGCCAGCCGCACCACGGTGCGGGCGTCCGCGTCCCACCGGCGCAGGGCCACGGCGCGCAACGGCTCGGGGTGCGGGGCCAGGACGTCCAGCGCCGCGGCCACCTGCTCCGGGCGCATCCGGCGCGCCAGGGTGACGTGCGGCGTCCAGGCGCCGGGCATCGAGGTGCGCGCCTGCCCCGGGACCGAGCCCACGGCGTCGCAGACCCGCCGGTGCAGCTCGAGCAGCTCGGGGGTGGTCACGACCTGGCGGACCACCACGTAGCCGCCCCGCCCCGGACCGAACAGCAGCACGCCGGCGCTGGCCAGCGGCAGGTCCACGAACCCGGCGGCCGCGGCGACCCGCTCGTCGATCCCCGGCACGGTCTCCGGGGCCAGTGACGGCGCGGCCACCAGGGTGATGTGGGGCCGGTTGGACTCGGAGCGGTGCCGGCCGGAGCTGGGCAGCCCCGCCTCCGCCAGCCTGTCCCAGTCGGCGCGCACGGCCGCCTCGGCGTCCTCGCCGAGCAGCAGCTCCAGGCTGTGCATCGTCCGCCTCCTCCGCGTCGGCCGGAGGCCCCGCAGGGAGGCCGCTCCGGTGGACGCGAGTCTAGCGGGGCCGCCGAAGTGCTTGCCTATACTGGCCGGACGGCAACGGGAGGACCTCCATGACCGACATCGCGATCCGTTTCGAGGGCGCCGGCAAGACGTACCCGGACGGGACCACCGCCGTCGAGGCCCTCGACCTCGAGATCCCCCGCGGGTCCCTCACCGTGTTCGTGGGGCCCTCCGGCTGCGGGAAGACCACGTCCCTGCGGATGATCAACCGCATGGTGGAGCCCACCTCCGGCACCGTCACGGTGGAGGGCCGCGACGTCACGTCCGTGCCCGCCCACGAGCTGCGCCGCTCCATGGGCTACGTCATGCAGCAGTCGGGCCTGCTGCCGCACCGGACGGTGGTGGACAACATCGCCACCGTCCCGCGGCTCAACGGCGTGCCGAAGAAGCGGGCGCGGGAACGGGCCCGTGAGCTGCTGGCCACCGTGGGGCTCGACGAGGCCCTGGGCACCCGCTACCCCTCCCAGCTCTCGGGCGGCCAGCAGCAGCGGGTGGGGGTGGCCCGCGCGCTCGCCGCGGACCCGCCGGTGCTGCTGATGGACGAGCCGTTCTCCGCCGTGGACCCCGTGGTGCGCCAGGACCTGCAGCGCGAGCTGCTGGACCTCCAGCACCGCCTGCACCGCACCATCGTGTTCGTCACCCACGACATCGACGAGGCGATCCTGCTCGGCAACCGGGTGGCCGTCTTCGCCACGGGCGGGCGGCTGGCGCAGTACGCCACCCCGGAGGAGCTGCTGCGCGCGCCCGCCGACGACTTCGTGGCGGACTTCGTGGGCCGGGACCGCGGCTTCCGCTCCCTGACCTTCGACTCGGCGCACGACATCCCCGTGCACCCGGTGGCGACCGTGCGCCCGGACGGCACCCCGGGCGTGGCCGGGGCCGGGGACGAGCCCGCCCCCGACGGGTGGACGCTGCGGGTCGACGACGACGGCGCCCCCCGCGGCTGGGTGCGGCCCGGCGCGGAGGACGACCCCGTGGTCGGCGGCACCCTGCACCGGCCGGGCAGCTCCCTGCGCAGCGCCCTGGACGCGGCCCTGTCCTCGCCGTCGGGACTGGCCGTGGTCGTCGACGACGCCGGCCGGGCCGTCGGGATCATGCAGCCGGGGGAGATCATCGCGGCCATCGAGGACGCGCGGCTCGGCGGACGGACGCCCCGATGAACTGGACGAGCCGGAACTGGCCCTACGTCCTGGAGCTCACGGGCACGCACCTCGTCCAGTCGGTGCTGCCGCTGCTGTTCGGCGCGCTGATCGCGATCCCGGTGGCCCGGCTCGCGGCCCGCAACCGCACGCTGCGCCCGGTGTTCGTCACGGGCTCCTCCCTGCTCTACACGATCCCGTCCCTCACCCTGTTCGTGGTGCTGCCCCTGGTCCTCGGCACGCAGATCACCTCGGTGGTGAACGTGGTCGTGGCGCTGACCATCTACGTGGTGGCCATCCTGGTGCGCTCCTCCGTGGACGCCTTCGAGTCCGTGGACCGGGACGTGCTGCAGGCGTCCACCGCGATGGGCTACCGCCCGCTGCGGCGCTTCTTCGCCGTCGAGCTGCCGCTCGCGGTGCCCGTCCTGGTCGCCGGGCTGCGGGTCGCCTCCGTCAGCAACATCTCCATGGTCAGCGTGGGGGCCGTGATCGGGGTGCAGTCCCTCGGCACCCTGTTCACCGACGGGCTGCGCCGGTCCATCCTCGAGGAGATCGCGGTCGGCATCGTGCTGACCGTGGTCCTGGCCGTGCTCATCGACCTCGTGCTGCGGGGGGCCGGCCACGCGCTGACGCGCTGGCAGCGGGCAGGCAGGGACCCGGTCCCGCGCGTGCGGAGAGGGGCGGTCGCATGAGCCTGTTCAGTGCCGCACTGGCGTGGCTGGCCGATCCCGGGAACTGGTCCGGGTCCGGCGGCATCCCCGCCCGGATCCTCGAGCACCTGACGTACAGCGGCATGACCCTGGCCGTGGCCCTGGCCGTGGCGGTCCCGCTGGGCCTGTGGGTGGGGCACACGGGGCGCGGCTCCGGCGTCGTCGTCGGCCTGGCCGGTGCGCTGCGCGCCCTGCCCACGCTGGGCCTGCTCACCCTCTTCACCCTGCTGCTGGGGCTCGGCCTGGTGCCGCCGATCATCGCGCTCGTCCTGCTGGCGATCCCCCCGATCCTGTCGGGGACCTACGCCGGGGTCGCGAACGTGTCCCCGGCCCTCAAGGACGCCGGGGCGGCGATGGGGATGACCGGGAGCCAGGTGCTGACCCGCGTGGAGGTGCCCAACGCGCTGCCCGTGATCCTGGGCGGGATCCGCAACGCCGCCCTGCAGGTCGTGGCGACCGTGACCGTGGTCGCCTACATCAACCTCGGCGGCCTCGGCCGCTACCTCATCGACGGCCTCGCGGTGCGCGACTACGACCGCATGCTCGGCTCCGTGGTGCTCGTGGCGGTCCTCGCGCTCGCCGTGGACGCCGTCCTGGCGCTGGCCCAGCGGCTGTCCACCTCGCCGGGCCTGCGCCTCGCCGCCCCCTGACCGTTCGTCGCCCCTGACCAACCGACGTCCCGTGCCACCGACCGACAGGAGAACCACCATGACCACCGCTCCCGCCCTCCGCCGCCGCACCACCGCACCCGCCGTCGGCGCCGCCCTGCTGCTGGGCCTGACCGCCTGCGGAGGCGGCGGCGACCCCCTCGCCGGCGACGGGGGGTCCGAGGACGGCGCCACCGAGACCGTGACCGTGGGCTCCGCGGACTTCCCCGAGAGCCAGATCGTGGCCGAGCTCTACGCCGGGGCGCTCGAGTCCGCCGGGGTCGAGACGGAGACGTCCCTGGGCATCGGGGCCCGCGAGGCCTACGTGGGGGCGGTGCAGGACGGGTCCGTGGACGTGGTCCCCGACTACTCCGGCAACCTGCTGCTCTTCGCCGACCCGGAGGCCACCGCGAGCTCCGCCGAGGAGATCATGGAGGCCCTGCCGGACGCCCTGCCGGAGGGGCTCACCGTGCTGGAGGCCTCCGAGGCGGAGAACAAGGACGCCATGGTGGTCACCCCGGAGACCGCGGAGCAGTACGGGCTCACGAGCATCGCGGACATGGCGGCGGTGTGCGGCGAGCTGGTGATCGCGGGCCCGCCCGAGTTCGCCGAGCGCGCCTACGGCCTGGACGGCCTGGAGGAGAAGTACGGCTGCGTGCCGGAGTCCTTCGAGCCGATCAACGACGGCGGCGGGCCGCTCACCGTCGAGGCCCTGCTCAACGGCGACGTGGACGTCGCCGACATCTTCACCACCACTCCGGCGATCGCCGACAACGACCTCGTGGTGCTGGAGGACCCGGAGAACAACTTCATCGCCCAGCAGGTCCTGCCGCTGGCCGCGGCGGACCGGTTGCCCCAGGAGGCGGTGGACGCCCTGAACGAGCTGTCCGGCAAGCTCACCACGGAGGACCTCATCGACCTGAACCGCAAGGTCGGCGGCGACCAGCCGATCAGCCCGGCCGCGGCCGCCGAGGAGTGGCTCTCCGCCAACGGGTACTGAGTCCGGCCGGGGGACCGGCACCGCGCCCC
>NZ_JBISWK010000022.1:0-7410 GCF_044462205.1 Kocuria rhizosphaericola
GGGGCCGACGACGGCGCCACCGGGCCCGTGGAGCCCGCGCTGCACAGGGTTCTCCACACCCACGGCGACATCTCCCCGGGGCCCGGCAGACCCGCCGGCCCGCGACGGCGCGGTACCGGCGGTCCCTCTCCACGGTGTCCCCAGGAGTCGTCCACACCTGTGGACAACTCTGTGCACAGGGATGTGGAGGCACACCCGGTCATCCGGTGAAAAGCCGGGAGCGCATCAGTATGCTGAGGGGCGGACCGCTCCCGCCGACCGGCGGGGAGCAGGTTCCTGACCATCCGAGGGCTCGTCGTCAAGGAGGATCTCGAGTTCGGAGACCGCCCCGCCCCGGGGTGGACGACCGAAGGAGCAGTGTGCCGAACACCAGTACGCCCGGGATCCCGGGCCTGTCGCCGGAGAACCAGGCACGCGTGATCACCGCGTGCGTACGCCAGAAGGTGCAGGAAGGTCGGCCGGCGGACCTGCCGGGCACGGGGTGGGCGGACTTCGACCGCCGCTTCGACGAGCACTTCCCCCGGCTGACGCTGCTCTTCGCCGAGATCTACGGCCACCGCGAGGACTTCCTCGAACAGCTCAGTGAGCTCGGGCTGCAGATGGCTCGCTCCTGGGCCGAGCGCCCCGAGGACCTCAAGGCCCTGGACGCGCGGCGCGAGCAGGATCCCGCGTGGTTCGGCGCGCGGCAGATGCTCGGCGGGGTCTGCTACGTGGACCGGTACGCGGGGAACCTGCAGGGGATCCGGGAGCAGATCCCCTACTTCCGGGAGCTCGGCCTGACCTACCTCCACCTCATGCCCCTGTTCGAGGCGCCGAAGGGCAACTCGGACGGCGGCTACGCGGTGTCGTCGTACCGCCGCGTGAACCCGGCGCTGGGGACCACGGAGGAGCTCGCCGAGCTGAGCCGCGAGCTGCGCCGGAACGGGATCAGTCTCGTCCTCGACTTCGTCTTCAACCACACGTCCGACGAGCACGAGTGGGCGCGCCGGGCCGCCGCGGGTGAGCAGGAGTACGAGGACTACTACTGGATCTTCCCGGACCGCACCGTCCCGGAGCAGTTCGAGCTCACCACTCGGGAGATCTTCCCGGACGACCACCCCGGCTCCTTCACCCGGGTCCGCGCCACCGAGGAGGACCCTCGGTGGGTGTGGAGCACCTTCTACTCCTTCCAGTGGGACCTCAACTACACCAATCCCGCCGTCTTCCGGGCGATGGCCGCCGAGCTGCTCTTCCTCGCCGCCCAGGGCGTCGAGGTGCTGCGCATGGACGCCGTCGCATTCATCTGGAAGCAGCTGGGCACCACGTGCGAGTCGCTGCCCCAGGCCCACGTGCTGCTGCGCGCCTACAACGCGCTGTGCCGGATCGCCGCCCCGGCCGTGCTGTTCAAGTCGGAGGCGATCGTCCACCCGGACGAGGTGGCCCGGTACATCGAGCCCGGTCAGTGCCAGCTCTCCTACAACCCGCTCCAGATGGCCCTGACGTGGGAGGCGATGGCCACCCGTGAGCCGAAGCTGCTGGCGCAGGCCCTCGAGGAGCGCCACGCCCTCCCGCCCGGCACGGCGTGGGTGGACTACGTGCGCGGCCACGACGACATCGGCTGGACGTTCTCGGACGAGGACGCCGCCCGGCTGGGCGTGGACGGCCACGACCACCGCCGCTTCCTCAACGCCTTCTACACCGGACGCCACCCCGGCAGCTTCGCCGACGGCGTCCCGTTCCAGGAGAACCCCCGCACGGGGGACTGCCGCGTGTGCGGGACCACGGCGTCGCTGCTCGGCCTCGCCGGGGACCCGGGGCCCGCGGTGGACCGGATCCTGCTCGCGCACTCCGTGACGATGAGCACCGGCGGCGTCCCCCTGCTGTACCTGGGGGACGAGGTCGGCCAGCTCAACGACCCCTCCTGGAACGAGGACCCGGACCACGCCGGGGACGCCCGGTGGGTGCACCGCCCGCCGCGGCCCGTCCAGGACTACGAGCGCCGCCACGAGCTGTTCTCCGTGCAGGGCCGGATCTTCGGGGGCATCCGCCGGATGGTCGAGCTGCGCCGCAACGCCCCGGAGTTCGACGGCAACACGCTCGTCCCGTTCGACGCGCGCAACCCTCACGTGCTGGGCTACCAGCGCCCCGGCGTCAACACGCTGGTGCTGTGCCTGGCCAACTTCTCCGACTGGTCCCAGTTCGTCACGGGCGAGACCCTCTCGGGGTTCCTGCCCCAGGCCGTCGAGCTGCACGGCAGCACCGAGCTCGACCTGCGGCACGGTCTGCTGATCGACGCCCACGGATTCCTGTGGATCCGCGTGGTCCCGAAGCGCTGACGCCGTGAGCGCATGGCTGGTGCTGGTGCTCTCGGGCGTCCTCGAGGCGGTGTGGGCCTCCGCGCTCGCGGCCTCGGACGGCCTCCGCCGCCCCGTGCCCGCCGCGGTGTTCGTCGTGACGTCCACCGTGAGCCTGGCCGGGCTGGCCTACGCCATGGCCGGTCTGCCCACGGGCACGGCGTACGCCGTCTGGGTGGGCATCGGCGCGGCCCTGACCGTGGCCTGGTCCATGCTGACCGGCCGCGAGTCCGCCACGCCCCTGAGGATCCTGCTGGTGCTCGGCATCGTCGGCTGCGTGATCGGGCTCAAAGTTGTCGGCTGATCCCCGGACGGCGCAGGCGGTGCGGGACCGGCGCGCCCGCGCCTGGGCCCTGCTGGTGGTCAGCGGAGTCCTGGAGGCGGTCTGGGCCACCGCCCTGGGCGCGTCCGAGGGCTTCTCCCGGCCGGGCCCCAGCCTGCTCTTCGCCGTGTCCCTGACGGTGAGCATGCTCACCCTGGCGCGCGCCGCCCGGGTGATCCCGATGGGCACCGCCTACGCCGTGTGGACGGGCATCGGCGCCGTGCTCACGGTGGCGTGGGCGGCCGGCACGGGACAGGAGCATCTCTCCTGGGCGAAGGCCCTCTTCCTGACGGGGATCGTCGCGTGCGTCGTCGGCCTGCACGCCGCCGACCGGCCGCCCCGGGAGAAGGCTCGGTGACCCGGGACCGCGGACCGGGCGCACACCTCATGCTCGTGCTCACCGCCACGATGGCGGTGGGCCCGCTGCTGACCCACAGCCTCTCGGCGATGAGCCCCCTCGTGATCGAGGACCTGGAGCTCACGGAGGCGCAGTTCGGGCTGCTCGCCACCACGACCTTCTTCGTGGCCGCCCTCGCCGCGGTGCGCGCGGGCCGCTGGGCGGACCGGCTGACCGCGCGCACCCTGCTGGTCGTGATGTTCGGCGGGGCCGCGCTGGCGATGCTGCTCACCGCCGCGGCGCCGGGCTACGGCGTGCTGCTCCTGGCCATGGTGCTGTCGGGGCTCGGGCAGGTCATGGCCAATCCCGCGACCAACCGGCTCATCCGCCTGCACGTGCCCGTCGCGCGGCGCGCGAGCTGGCTCGGGATCAAGCAGGCCGGCGTGCAGGCCTCGCAGCTCGTGGCGGGCCTGACCTTTCCCGCCCTCGGGCTGCTGCTCGGCTGGCGCACCGCCGTCCTGGTGGTCGTGGGCGCGGTGCTGATCCTGCTCGTGCACGCCTGGTGGACGGTCCCGGACAACCTCCCAGGTGCTCCGGCGGGACCCTCGCCCCGGGCGGCGCTCCGGTCCCGGGCGGCGCTCCGGTCCCGGGCGGGGCTCCGGCCCCGGAGGGCACGCCCCGCCGTGCGGCCCCCGATGCCCGGCGTCGTCCGCGCGTACGCCGCGGCCGCGGCACTGACCGGGCTGGGGGCCCAGGCCGCCAACGTCTACCTGCCGCTCTACGCGCACCGGGAACTGGGCTTCGACGTCGTCGCCGCCGGGGCCACCGTGTCCGTCTCCGCGCTCGTGGGCATCGCCTCGCGCGTGCTGTGGGCGCGCGTGATGGACCGGCCGCGCGCGGACGGCTTCGTCCTGCTGGCCGGAATGGCCCTGGGGTCGGCCGCGAGCGCCGTGCTGCTGATCCTGGCCCCCCTGCACCCCGGCCTCGCGTGGGCGGTGTGGCCGGCGGCCGTCCTGCACGGCGGCGCGGCGCTCGCGGTGAGCGTGGTGGTGATGTCCGGGGCGATGCGCGCCGTGCCCGCCGAACGGGTGGGTGCCTCCACCGGCGTGGTGACCATGGGCCTGTACGCAGGGTTCTGCGCCGGTCCGCTCGTCCTCGGCGGCCTGCTCCAGCTCACGGGTTCCTTCGCGGTGGGCTGGGCCGTGGTGCTCGTCTGCTACCTGGCCTGCGGAGCGCTCGCCGTCCTCGTGCGCTCCCGCGCCCGCCGCTAGGACGTCCCCCGGCCGGGGAGCGCCCACGGCCCGGTCGCCGGCCACCCTGTCCCCCGTCCGGGGGCGCGCCCGTCCGGGCGCCGGCCGCCCCGTCCCCGTCCGGGTGGACCGCGAGGCCCTGCGCGACTCCCCGTGACGTCCTGATCCGGTCTTCTCAACAGCTTCTCCACAGGCGTTGTCCACAGCGTGGATAACTTCCATCCGTGGAACTACAGCGGCGTCCGCTCCGCCGACCCCGCGCTCACCTGCGACAGCGCCCTCCCTCGGGGGGCGGGCGTACAGGTGTTCGATCTTTGCACACGCTCCTCCACAGCTGTGGACAACGTTCTCCACCCCCTGTGCACCCGGAGGTGAGGGCGTCGCGAGGACCCGCCGCTAGAGTAGATGTGTGCACATGCGAATTGTTCCCGTCCGTGCGTCACGTCCCTCCGCCCCGGACGCGCCTCCGAGCGGGGAGCGGAGGCCGCGATGCTGAAGGGCACCATGACGTTCCGGCTGGTCGACACCGTGGTGGTCCCGGCGGATCCGGCGCTGGTGGAGCGCTTCCTGCTCGACCCCGGCTGCCTGCGCCGATGGAACCCGATCCCGGAGCGGAACTACCACGTCAGCACGGCCGTGCTGCAACTCGGCACGTCGATCGAGTCCACGGTCCGCGTCGGACCCCTCCGCTTCGCCTTCGTGAACATCGTCTCCGACCACGTCCCTGGCCGTCGCCTGGGGATGCGCACCACCAAGGGACCGGTGGATCTGCTGGTGACCATCACCTGGGAACAGGTGGAGGGGGGCACCCGGATCGTGAAGGTCGTGGACGGACGGTTCACGGAGTCGAAGGCCTGGCTCTGGCAGCTGCTCGAACCGGCCGCCCGCCGGAGCGCCCGGACCGCGCTGGAGACGCTGGGACGGATGATCGAGACGGGCGACTACGAGTTCACGGTCCCGTCCCAGCTGACCTCCGACCCGCCCCGCTGTCCGCTCGAGAGCCCGCCCGACTTCTTCTGAGCTCCCGCGCGTTCCGCACGGGAGCGCACCGTACGCTGGTGGCGGAACCTCCTTGACCCCTGCTCGCGCGCGGGTCGAGGGTGGAACCACACGACAGCTATCGAAAGGATTCTCCTATGGCCGAGAAGTACACCCTTCCCGATCTTCCCTACGACTACGCGGCGCTCGAGCCCCACATCTCCGCGAAGATCATGGAGCTGCACCACGACAAGCACCACGCCACCTACGTGGCCGGGGCGAACACCGCCCTGGAGAAGATGGCGGAGGCCCGTGCGAACGGTGACGGCGCCGCCGCGGCCAAGCTGTCCAAGGACCTGCAGTTCAACCTGGGTGGCCACGTGAACCACTCGGTGTTCTGGCAGAACCTCTCCCCGGAGGGCGGCGACAAGCCGACCGGTGAGCTCGCCGCGGCGATCGAGGACCACTTCGGCTCCTTCGACGCCTTCCGCGACCACTTCACCTCCGCGGCCACCACGATCCAGGGCTCCGGCTGGGCGATCCTGGCCCTCGAGCCCGTCGGCGGCAACCTGGTCATCGAGCAGATGTACGACCAGCAGAACGGCGTTCCCGTCGCCACCATCCCGCTGCTGCAGCTGGACATGTGGGAGCACGCGTTCTACCTCGACTACCAGAACGTCAAGGCGGACTACGTCAAGGCCTTCTGGAACATCGTGAACTGGGCCGACGTCCAGGAGCGCTTCGAGAAGGCGCGCACCGGGGGCCGGTCCATCATCTGATCCCCACCGCGCACCGTCGGCGCCGCGCGTCCGACCCCGCGAGCAGAGCCCCCGGACCGCACGGTCCGGGGGCTCCTTGCCGTCCGGGTCCGGGCGCACCGGGGGGTTCGCGGAACGTCACACGTGCGGGGACAGGATCTCCGGCGTGGGGCACAATGGCCGGGACCCTGTTCGCACTCAACGACGAGAGCACGAGGAACGCGCATGAGCGACGAGAACCAGCAGACCGGCCCCATCACGCACGAGGAGATCTTCCGCTCCCACGAGGGCGGCAAGCTCTCCGTGGTGTCGAAGTCCCCGCTGGCCACCCGCCGCGACCTGTCCATCGCCTACACCCCCGGCGTCGCGGAGGTCTCCCGCGCGGTGGCCGCCGAACCCGCCATGGCGCGCACGCACACCTGGGCCGGCCGGCTCGTGGCCGTGGTCTCCGACGGCTCCGCCGTGCTGGGCCTGGGCGACATCGGACCCGCCGCGTCCCTGCCGGTGATGGAGGGCAAGGCCGCCCTGTTCAAGACCTTCGCGGACCTGGACTCCATCCCGATCGTGCTCGACACCCAGGACGTCGACGAGATCGTGCGCACCGTCAAGCTCCTGCGCCCCACCTTCGGGGCCGTGAACCTCGAGGACATCTCGGCCCCGCGCTGCTTCGAGATCGAGACCCGGCTGATCGAGGAGCTGGACATCCCGGTGATGCACGACGATCAGCACGGCACCGCCGTCGTCGTCCTGGCCGCCCTGCTCAACGCCGCGCGGCTGGTGGGCAAGGACCTGGCCGGGCTCAAGGTCGTGATCGCCGGCGCGGGCGCGGCCGGGGTCGCGATCACGGAGATCCTGCTGGCCCAGGGCATCGAGGACGTGGTGCTGATGGACTCCCGCGGCATCGTCTCGCGGGAGCGGGACGACCTCAACGCGATCAAGGCCGGCTACGCGGCCCGGACCAACCCGCGCGGTCTCATCGGGGGTGCGAAGGACGCCCTCGAGGGCGCGGACGTGTTCGTGGGGGTGTCGGGCGGGAAGATCCCCGAGGAGTTCCTGACCGAACTGGCCTCCGACGCCATCGTGTTCGCCCTGGCCAACCCGGACCCGGAGATCATGCCGGACGTCGCGGCGAAGTACGCCTCCGTGGTGGCCACGGGCCGGTCGGACTTCCCGAACCAGATCAACAACGTGCTGGCCTTCCCGGGCATCTTCCGCGGCGCCCTGGACGCCGGGGCGCGGCGGATCACCCCGGTCATGAAGCTGGCGGCGGCCCGGGCGATCGCGGAGATCGCCGCCGCGGACGGACTGGCCCCGGAGCACATCGTGCCCTCGGCCCTGGATCCCCGCGTCGCCCCGGCCGTGGCGGAGGCCGTGGCGGCCTGCGTGCAGGAGACCACGACCGTCTGACCCTGTCCGCACCGGCGGACCCGTG
>NZ_JBISWK010000023.1:0-34192 GCF_044462205.1 Kocuria rhizosphaericola
GTGGTCACCCGGGCCTGCACGGGTCAGGGCTGCGGTGCGCTCAGGCGTAGAACCGGTTGAGGAAGGTGGCGACCACGGCGGGGCGCTCCTCGCCCTCGATCTCGATCGTGCCGTCGGCCACCAGGTGCAGGCCGTTGCCCTTGACCTCCTGCACGTCGGTGATGGTCACGGTCATGCGGATGCGCGAGCCGACCTTGACCGGGGAGGTGAACCGGACCTTGTCGAGGCCGTAGTTGACCTTGGTCCGCACGTCGGTGACGTCGAAGAGCTCGGACCACATCGGGATGAGCAGGGACAGGGTCAGGAAGCCGTGGGCGATCGGGGCGCCGAAGGGTCCGTCCTTGGCGCGCTCGGGGTCCACGTGGATCCACTGGTGGTCGTCGGTGGCGTCGGCGAACGTGTTCACCTGGTCCTGGGTGATCTCCCGCCAGGCGGAGTGCCCGAGGCTCTTGCCGACGAGGTTCTTGACCTCGTCGAAGGCGACGACGGTCTGGGGCTGGGTCTGTGCATCGGTCATGGCGTGTCCTCCGTGGTGGTGTCCGTGATGTCCGTGGTGGGTGGTGCCGGGCGAGCGGCTCAGACGAACGCGCTCCGGCCGGTGATCGACCGGCCGACCACGAGCGCGTTGATCTCGTGGGTGCCCTCGTAGGAGTAGACGGCCTCGGCGTCGGCGTGGAAGCGGGCGACGTCGTGGGCCAGGGTGATGCCGTTGCCGCCGACGAGCTCGCGGGCCAGGGCGACGGTCTCGCGCATGTGCAGGCTGATCCACATCTTCGCCAGGGCGGAGTCCTCGTCCCGGTAGACGCCGTCCTGCTGCCGCTCGGCGAGACCGGCGACCATGGTCAGGGACGCGGTGACGTTGCCGAGCATGCGGGCCAGCTTCTCCTGGACGAGCTGGAAGCCGCCGATCGGTCGGCCGAACTGCTCGCGCTGACGCACGTAGCGCAGGGCGGCCTCGTAGGCGCCGGCCTGGATGCCGGTGGCGATCCAGGCGACGTCGGAGCGCATGGCGCGCAGCATCGCGGCGACGTCCTTGAACGAGTTCACGCTGCCGAGCCGTTGCGACTCGGGCACCCGCGCCCCGTCGAGGTGGATGTCGGCGTTCTGCATCATGCGCAGGGACGTCTTGCCGTGGATCTTCTCCAGCCGCACGCCCGGGGCCTGACGGTCCACGAGGAAGCCCTTGACCTGCCCGTCGGCCTCGTCGCGGGCGAACACGGCGAGGAGGTCCGCGGTGAAGGCGCCGCCGATCCAGCGCTTGGCGCCGTTGAGCACCCACTCGTCGCCCTCGCGCCGGGCCGTGGTGGCCAGCCCGCCGGCGATGTCGGAGCCGTGCTCGGGCTCGGTCAGGCAGAACACCCCGGTCATCTCGAAGGACGTGATCCTGGGGTCCCACTGCGCGAACTGCTCCGGCGTGCCCCCCACGCGGCAGGCCGTGCGGAACAGCCCGGCCTGGGCGGTGTAGAACGTCGCGATCGAGGCGTCGGTGCGGGCCAGCTCGAAGATCCGGAACCCGTGGTACAGGGACCGGGGCTGCTCGCCGCCGGCCGTGAGCTCGGGCGGGGTCATGAGGTCGAGGGCGTGCAGGGAGGGGGCGACCTGGTAGGGGAACTCCCCGGCCTCCCAGTACTCGGCCAGCAGCGGCCGCACCTCGTCCTCGAGCACCCGGCGCAGCCGGCGCAGGGGCGCCTTCTCGGCCTCGGTCAGCTTCCCCTCGATCCGGTACGGGTCGCAGTCGGGGTAGAGGCGCTCGGTGTCCGGCGGGGTGCTCACGCCCGCCCTCCGTCCAGGCCGAGCAGGCGCACGGCGTTGTCCTTGAGGATCTTGGGGCGGACCTCGTCCTTGAAGGACTGCTGCTCGAAGGCGCCGAGCCACTTCTGCGGAGTGATCAGCGGGTAGTCGGTGCCGAAGAGCACCTTGTCCTGGAGCATCCGGTTCGAGGCCTGCACGAGGGACTCCGGGAAGTACTTGGGCGACCACCCGGAGAGGTCGATCCACACGTTGGCCTTGTGGGTGGCGATGGAGTTGGCCTCGTCCTGCCACGGCACCGAGGGGTGGGCCATGATGACCTGGAGCTCGGGGAAGTCCGCGGCCACCGCGTCCAGCAGGAGCGGGTTGGACCAGCCCAGCTTGATCCCGCCCCCGCCGGGCAGCCCGGCGCCCATGCCGTTCTGGCCGGTGTGGAACAGGGCCGGCACGCCCAGGGCCTGGATCGTCTCGTAGAGCGGGTAGAACTGCTCGTCGGAGGGATCGAAGTCCTGCAGGGACGGGTGGAACTTGAAGCCCTTGACGCCGTACTCCTCCACGAGCACACGAGCCCGCTCCACCGACTTCTGCCCCTGGAGCGGGTCCACGGAGCCGAAGGGGATCAGCACGTCGTTGTTGCGGGCCGCGCCCTCGGCGATCTCCTCGATGGAGTTCGGCTCGTGGCCCAGGGCCGTGGTCGCGTCGACGGTGAAGACGACGGCGGCCATCTTCCACTCGCGGTAGCGCTCGGCGATGGTGTCCAGGGACGGGGAGCGGTCCTCGGACTTGAAGTACTTGGCCGAGGCCTCGGTCAGGGCCGCGGGCAGGGACGGGTGCCCGTGGTCGGAGCACTCGACGTGCACGTGCATGTCGATCGCGTCCAGGGACGCGAGGTCGAGGCCGTATTCGTAGCGCATGGGCACCTCTCTCAGGACTGCTGGGTCGTGGACTCGGGCTCCAGCTCCTCCGGCAGCGGGGGAAGGGTCTCCCCGACCGGCTGGAGGCTGCCCTCGATCATCGCGGGGAACGCCTCGCGCAGGGCCTCGAAGGTCCAGCCGCCCTCGCGGTACTGGGTGAGCACGGGGCGCGGGTGGCTGAAGACCTGCAGGCGGTCCCCGCCCGCGCCGATGGCCTGGCCGGTGATCCCGGCGGCGTCGTCGGAGGCGAGCCAGGCGATCAGGCCGGCGACGTCGGCGGCGTTGCCGAAGCCGAGGTCCTTGCGGAAGAAGTCCGGCATGGGCTCGCCGGCCCGGTCTGCCTCGACGGCGGCGCGGAAGAAGGGGATGGTCTCGGTCATGGCGGTGGCGGCCACGGGGATGACGGCGTTGGCGGTGACGCCGGCCTTCTTCATCTCCAGGGCCCAGGTGCGGACCATGCCCACGATGCCGGCCTTCGCAGCGGCGTAGTTGGTCTGGCCGAAGTTGCCGTACTGGCCGGTGGGGGAGCCGATGGTGATGATCCGCCCGGGCACCCCGTTCTCCTTGAAGTACCGGTAGGCCTCGCGGGCGCAGGTGAAGGTCCCGCGCAGGTGGACCTGGATGACCAGGTCGAAGTCCTCGTCGGTCATCTTCAGCAGGGACTTGTCCCGCAGCACCCCGGCGTTGGCCACGAGGATGTCGAGGCGGCCGAAGGCCTCCACGGCACCGGTCACGAGCGCGGTGGCGGTCTCGGTGGAGCCCACCGGCGCCACGACGGCCACGGCCTGCCCGCCGGCCTCGGTGATGGAGGCGACGGCCTTCTCGGCGATGGCCTGGTCGACGTCGTTGATCACGACGGCCGCACCCTGGCGGGCGAGCTCCTGGGCGTAGGCCAGGCCCAGGCCCTGGCCGGAGCCGGTGACGACGGCGACCTTGCCGGCGAGAGGGGCGGTGGTCGGGGAGGTGGTGCTGTCCTGTGCCATGGAATGGCTCCTTCGCTGTGGATCTTCGCTTGGAGGTCGGCGGACGGGGTGACGCCCGTCACTGCTCCGGGTCCGGTCCCCATTCCACCGTCATTCGTTGAAAATGTCAATGGTTAAGAAATTCCATCTATGCTGGGTGCACGGATTCCGTAGACTGGGGTCCCCGGCCCCAGGAGAGACGCTATGACCACGCCCACCGACCCGTCCGCCGGTCTCGAGCGCCTCCTCGAGGCCGAGCTGACGACGGAGCCGGTCTTCCTGATGGCCCGCGCCGCCTCGACGGGGTCCTCGGCGGCCAACAGGAAGCTGGCGCAGCTGGAGCTGAAGGTGCGCCACTACTCGGTCCTGGCGCTGGCCTGCGGCGAGGAGCAGCTGACCCAGCGCGAGCTCAGCCAGTTCCTGGTGCTGGATCCCAGCCAGATCGTGGCCATCCTCGACGACCTGGAACGGCGCGGCGCGGTGGAGCGCCGGACCGACCCGCGGGACCGCCGTTCGAAGATCATCGGGCCCACCGCAGCCGGCCGGGAGCTGTACGCGCAGGCCAGGGCCCTGGTGGAGAACTCCACCGCGGAGTCGCTGTCCCCGCTCTCCCCGGCGGAGCGCGACGAGCTGTCCCGGCTGCTGAAGAAGGTGGCCTTCTGACGGAGGAGGCCCCGCGCGCTCGCGGCCCCCGCCTGATCGATCAGGCGGGGGCCGCGGTGTGCGGGGGCCGGTGTCAGTGCTCGTGCGTCTCCAGGTCGAAGTCCTTGGACTCGCGCGTGAGCAGGATGAACACCGCGCTGACCACGGCCATTCCGGCCAGGTACCAGACCACGGGGGCGATGGCCTGTCCGGAGGACGCGTAGATCGAGGCGAGGATCGTGGGGGTGAAACCCGCCCCGATCAGGGTGGCGAACTGGTAGCCCAGCGATGCGCCGGTGTAGCGGGCCGACGTGCCGAACTGCTCGGAGATGAAGGCCGCCAGTGGTCCGTAGATCGCGGCGTGGCAGGCCAGCCCGATGGTGAAGGTCACGAAGATCAGCAGCACGTTGCCGGTGGCCAGCCACGAGAACATCGGGAAGATGAGGGCGATGAACAGCGCCAGGCCGACGACCATGACCGGGCGCCGGCCCAGCCGGTCGGACAGGTGTCCCATGGCCACCACGAAGAACACGCTGAGCACGGACGCGAGGGCGAAGGCGTAGAGGACCGGCTGCCGATCGGCGCCGCGCTCGACCGCGTAGGCGACCGTGAAGGTGGCCAGGAAGACCTGCAGGGCGAACCCGGAGGCTCCCGCGAGCATCGTGTGGACCAGGGCGCGGGGACGGCGCAGCACCTCGACGATGGGCACCTTGCGCTTGACGGTCGGACCCTCCGCGGCCTCCTTCGCCAGGGCGGCCTGGAAGATCGGGCTCTCGGACACCTGGGAGCGCACGAAGACGCCCACGGCCAGCAGGACGACGGACAGCAGGAACGGGACGCGCCAGCCCCACGAGAGGAACTGCTCCTCCGGCATGGCGGCGAACAGGCCCAGGACGAAGGTGCCCAGTGCGGCACCGGTCGGGGCGCCGGCATTGGTGAAGGACGCGGCGAATCCGCGCTTGCCCTTGGCGGAGTGCTCCAGGGCCATCAGCGCGGCCCCGCCCCACTCGCCGCCCACGGCGATGCCCTGGCACACCCGCAGGAGGATCAGGATGACCGCTCCCCAGGAGCCGATGACGGCGGCGCTGGGAATGAGGTCGATGAGCGTCGAGGCGATGCCCATGATCAGCATCGAGATGATGAGCATCTTCTTGCGACCCAGGCGGTCGCCGAAGTGGCCGAAGACAGCACCGCCCAGCGGGCGGGCCACGTAGCCGGCGGCGAAGGTGCCGTACGCGGCGATCGTTCCGGCCAGCGGATCGAGGTCGGTGAAGAACACGTACGGGAAGATCAGGGCGGAGGCCGAGGCGAATTGTCCACCATTGAGAAGGCGGCACAAAAAGAGGGGCCCGGAGGATCTGTGCGCCCAGGGGTCTGGACAATGTGATCCAGCTCTCTCTACGCTGGAGCCGAATAGTGGACAATTTCAACTATTGGTTTTGACGACTGTTTGAGGAGACGATCGCATGCGCAATCACGGACTGGGATCCTGGCTCGTCCGGAGGCTCGAGAAGTCCGGTGCGAAGGTGGCGGTGGTCCACGGCGAGCGCACGCTGACCTACCGGGAGTTGCACGACCGGTCCCGGCGCCTGGCGACGGCCCTCTCCGGTGAGGGTGTGGGGCGCGGGGACCGGGTGGCCTTCCTCGGGGAGAACAGCCCCGCCTTCCTCGAGACGATGTTCGCGGCGGGAGCCCTCGGCGCGGTGCTCGTCCCCCTCAACACGCGCCTGGCCGTCCCGGAGGTCCGCTACCAGCTCGAGGACGCCGACGTCTCGGCGCTGATCCACGACGCCGCCCTGACGGGCCTGGCCGCCCCGGCCGCCCGGGAGCTGACGGACGTGGTCCGCTGGGTCGTGGCCGAGGAGGACGTGGACGGGGTCCCCGCCCTCGAGACGGTGATCGCGGCCGCCGAGCCCTGGACGGAGGACGTCCCGGTCGGCCTGGACGACCTCGCCGTGATCCTCTACACCTCCGGGACCACCGGGCGGCCCAAGGGCGCCTGCCTGACCCACGGCAACTTCACCTGGAACTGCGTCAACGTCCTGGTCGACTACGACGTGGCGGCCGACGACGTCGCGCTCATGATCTCACCGATGTTCCACGTGGCCTCGCTCGGGATGGGGGTGCTGCCGACGCTGCTCAAGGGCGCCACGCTGGTGCTCGAGTCCAAGTTCGTGCCCGGCCGGGTGCTGGAGCTCATCGAGCGGCACCGCGTCACCTGGCTGTCGGGCGTGCCGACCACCTACCAGCTGCTGTGCGAGCACCCGGACTGGGACGCCACGGACCTGTCCTCCCTGCGCAAGCTCACCTGCGGCGGCTCCGCGGTGCCCATGCGGGTCCTGGACGCCTACGAGAACCGCGGGCTGGCCTTCACCGCCAGCTACGGCATGACGGAGACCTCCCCGGGGGCCACCAACCTGCCCGCGGCGAAGTCCCGCGAGAAGGCGGGCTCCTCGGGGCTGCCGCACTTCTTCTCGGACGTGCGGATCGTGGACGCGGCGGGGGAGCCCGCGGCACCCGGCGAGGCCGGGGAGATCCTGCTCTCGGGACCCAACGTCATCCGGGAGTACTGGAACCGCCCCGACGCGGCGGGCTCCTTCGAGGGGGAGTGGTTCCACTCCGGGGACCTGGGCTACCTCGACGAGGACGGCTACCTGTTCGTCTCGGACCGGATCAAGGACATGATCATCTCCGGCGGGGAGAACGTCTATCCGGCGGAGGTCGAGGCGGCCATCCTCGAGCTGCCGGAGGTGGCCGCCGTGGCGGTCATCGGCGTGCCCGACGAGAAGTGGGGCGAGGTGCCGCACGCCGTCGTCGTCGCGCGGGAGGGGCAGGAGATCACCGCGGGAACGATCCAGGAGCACCTGGCCGGGCGGCTCGCCCGCTACAAGGTGCCCAAGACGCTGAGCCTCGTGGACGAGATGCCGCGCACCGCGTCCGGCAAGATCCGCAAGAACGTCCTGCGCGAGCAGGCCGCCGGCTGAGGCACGCGCGCCGTCCCCACGGCGCCCCACGGGCGGCCACAGCGTCGTCGCGCTGGACGCATCGACCGATTTTCATTAGCCTCCCCACCACGGCCTGATGGCCGGACTCCTGTCGGGGGACAGGAAGGACTGGGGGAGATCGAGTGAAGAGGACACTGCTGACCTGCGTGGTGACCGCCGCGACGGCCGCTTCCGTCGGGCTGACCGTGCCGGCCGCGGCGGCCGGGACGCTGCACGCCGACGGCACGGGCTCCGTGGGCCGGGACGACGTCCTGCGGGCCGTGGACTGGACCAACGCCCGGCTGCAGGCCTCCGCAGGGGAGCTCGACCTCGTCGCGGAGACGGTCAGCGTGGCCACGGCCTCGTGGGAGTGCATGCAGGAGGCCACCGGCGCCGTGCGCGTGCAGGAACGGCGGACGACGACGACGGCCCGGGCGGACCTGGTCGCCACCGTGCAGCGGAGCTCCGTGACGGGTGCCGTCACGGGCTTCGAGCTGCAGGGCTTCGCGGAGGACGCCGTGTCCGTCTCCGTGGTCGAGGGCCCCGAGCTCGACGCCTGCCCCGAGAGCGAGGACGAGGACGGTTCCTGGACCCGGGTGCCGCGGTCCACCGAGCGAGCGCAGGCCCACGAGGGGCCCGCTCTCGAGCTCGTCCACGAGGGCGTGGCGCACCGGGTGCCCACCGAGCGGGAAGGCGCGGGCTGAGCTCCGCACGGCGCGGCGCAGTTCGTGTCGTCGCAGGTCGGACCGGGGTCACAGAAGGGTCACGCCGCTGGACCCGCCCCTGCGGCTGCGTTAGCGTTCGGAAAAACGACCCGGGAGCTCAGCTCCGGTGTCGGGGGACAGGGAAATGGGGAAGCACATGCCGAAGTTGATCGTGGTCCTGATGGCTCTCGCGGCGGCGGGGGTGTCGATCGGGCTGACGGCGCCGTCCTGGGCGGCCACGCAGCTCCACGAGGACGGCACCGGCTTCGTGACCGGCGCCGACGCCATGGCCGTGCTCGGCTGGGACGACGCGACGCTGCGGGCCAACGCGGCCTCGCTCGAGTTCGTGGCGGAGTCCGAGTCGGTGACCGCGATCTCGTGGGAGTGCGTCGATCCGGCGACCTCCCAGTTGGTGACGCAGAGCACGGACCTGGTGGTCACCGAAACCCGGGGGATCGCGAGCGCGCCGAGCACGTGGTGGGGGACAATCCTCGGCTTCCGGCTGGAGGGTTTCGACGGCCGGGGCGCCTCCAGTGCGGTCCCCGAGGGACCCGCGCCCCACTCCTGCCCCGGCCCCGCCTGGAGCCTGGTGCCGGAGAGCTCGCGGACCGTGGAGGAGAAGGGCGAACCGGTCCTGGCGATCGTGCACGACGGGGTGCAGCACCCGGTTCCGGCCGGCTGACCGCGCTCAGCCGCGTGGTGCGCCCAGGCGCTCGACGACGTCCCGGGTTGCCGCCACGATCGCGTCCACCTGTTCCGGGGTGATCTCGGCGGACAGCGTGAACCGGACCGCGGTGGTGGCGACCTCGGCCGGGAGCCCCATGGCGATCAGCACGTGCGAGGGCTCGGTGTCCCCGGCGGAGCAGGCCGAACCCGAGGACACGAGCAGCCCGCGCGCCTCCAGGTCCACCAGGATCGTCTCGCCGTTGACGCCGGGGAAGCAGAAGGAGGCGTTCCCGGGCAGCCGCGCCGCCGGCCGTGCCCGCGGGTCCGGGCCGGTCAGCACCGCCGAGGGGACCGCGGACAGGATCCCGGTGATCAGCCGGTCCCGCAGCCCGGCGAGCCGCACCGACCGGTCCGGGTGCTCCTCCGCCGCGAGCCGCAGCGCCGTGGCGAAGCCCACGGCGCCGGCCACGTCCGAGGTCCCGGAGCGCCGGCCGCGCTCGTGCCCGCCGCCGCTCAGCAGCGGGCGCAGGGGGGTGCCCCGGCGCAGGAAGAGCACCCCCACGCCCTTGGGCCCCCCGATCTTGTGACCGGCGAGGCTCAGCGCCGCCACGTGGAGCGCTTGTACGTCCAGTTCCAGCGACCCGGCCGCCTGGACCGCATCCGTATGGAACGGGACGTCCCGCGCCCGAGCCACCGCAGCCATTTCGGCGATCGCCTGGACCGCACCCGTCTCGTTGTTCGCATGCATCACCGATACCACCGCGGTGCCCGGGCGAACAGCCCCCTCGAGGGATGCGGGGTCCACGAGTCCCTCGGAGGACACGCCCAGCTCCGTGACGTCGAAGCCGTCCCAGCGGGCCAGGTCCCGGGCGGAGTCGAGCACGGCGTGGTGCTCGATCGCGCTCGTCACCACGTGGGTGCACGCGGGGTCCCGGTCCCGGCGCCCCAGGGCGATGCCCTTGACGGCCAGGTTGTCCGCCTCGGTCCCGCCGGAGGTGAACACGACCTCGGCGGGCCGGCAGTTCAGCACCTCCGCGACCGTCCCGCGGGCCTGCTCGAGCCCCGCCAGCGCCCGCCGGCCCGCCTCGTGGTGGCTCGAGGCGTTGCCGAACTCCTGCGTCAGGTAGGGCCACATGGCCTCCAGGACCTCCCGCCGGACGGGGGTGGTCGCGGCCGAGTCGAGGTACAGCACCGTCACCCCGCCCCGGTGCCGAGCCCGATGTCCAGACCGAGGTCCAGGTTCCGGGCGGAGTGGGTGAGCGCGCCCACCGAGATGACGTCCACCCCGGTGGCCGCGATGTCCCCGATGGTCTCCAGGCTCACGCCGCCGGAGGCCTCCACGGTCGCCCGGCCGTCGATGACCGCCACACCGCTCACGAGGTCGTCCACCGAGAAGTTGTCCAGCAGGATCGTGTCCGCGCCCCCGGCCAGCACCGCCTCGATCTGGTCGAGGCGGTCCACCTCCACCTCGAGGTGCACCGTGTGGGGGAGACGACGGCGCAGCTGCCGCAGGGCGCCGGTCAGGTCCGTGCCGTCGGCCGTGAGCAGGGCGAGGTGGTTGTCCTTGGCCATCACGGCGTCCGAGAGGGAGTGCCGGTGGTTGTGCCCGCCCCCGCTGAGCACGGCGTGCTTCTCGAGCGCCCGCAGCCCCGGGGTGGTCTTGCGCGTGTCGGCCACCCGGGTCCGGGTGATCGTGCCGGACGGCAGGCCCGCGGCCTGCTCCACGCGGGCGACCGTCTCCTCGACGGCGGCGACATAGCGGGCGGTCAGCGTGGCGATCCCGCACATCCGCTGGGTGAGGTTGAGGGCCACGCGCTCGCCGGTCAGCACGGCCCGGGCGGGACCGGTCACCACGGCCAGCGTGTCCCCGGCCTCGAAGCGGTCGCCGTCGGCGGAGACCAGTTCGACGGCCACGGAGGGGTCCGCGGCGGCGAACGTCGCGGCGAAGACCTGCCCCCCGGAGAAGACACCGGCCTCCCGCGCCACGAGCTCGGCCCGGGCGGTGGCGCCGGCGGGGATGAGGTGCTCGGAGGTGATGTCGCCCCAGGGGGCGTCCTCGGCGAGCCCCCGCTCCACGACCTCGGTGATGGCGGCTCGGGTCAGCATGCGGGGATCCTTTCCGGGATGTCGAATATGTTGGTAGCAGTATGTTCACTGGTCAGTGGGTGTGTCCCGATCACATGCGGTGCTGGGTCCTGGCGCCAGAACGTGCGCCGCGCGCGGGCGGGATCGGGCGCCGGGAAGTCCTCCCGGAAGTGGGCTCCCCGGGACTCGGTGCGGTGCAGGGCCGCCGCGGCCACGGCGCGTCCCACGGTCAGCAGGTTCCGGTCCTCGACCGCGCGGCGGGAGAGGCCGGGGGGCGGTCGGAAGCCGGCCAGCCGCCGGGCCAGAGCCTCGAGCCGCGCGCGGTCGCGCAGGACGCCGGCGCCCGTCCACATGGCGTGCTGGAACTGCTCGCGGTCGAACGGCACGGTCTCCTCGCCATGCGGCTCCGTCCCTCGGTCGTGCGGCACGGTCCCACCGTCGTACGGCCCGGTGCGCCCGTCGTGCGGCACGGCCCCGCCGGAGCGGCCGGCCGCCGGAAGGATCTCGGTGCCGCCGGGCAGGACGAGGTGCGCCGGGGCGTCGTCGTCCGTGCGGTCCGCCCGCAGCGCGACCGCCACGCGGGTCCCGAAGACGGCGCCCTCGAGCAGCGAGTTGGAGGCCAGCCGGTTGGCGCCGTGCACGCCCGTGGCCGCGCACTCGCCCACGGCGTAGAGTCCCGGGACGCTCGTGCGGCCGAGGCCGTCGGTGGCGACACCGCCCATCAGGTAGTGGGCCGCCGGGGTGACCGGGACCGGTTCGCGGGACCAGTCGAGGCCGTGGGCCCGCAGGGCGGCGTCGATCGTGGGGAAGCGCCGGGCGAGGAACTCGGCGGTCGTGCCGCTCCCGTGCGGACCGGTGCCGGGAGGGGCCATCCGGGTGCAGTCGAGCAGGACCGGCCGGCCGTCCTGGGCCAGGGACCGGCGGACGTTCTCGCGGGCCACGACGTCGCGGGGGGCGAGCTCCGCACGCGGGTGCACGTCCTCGAGGTAGCGCCGTCCCGTGGCGTCCCGCAGCACCGCGCCCTCGCCGCGGACGGCCTCGGAGACCAGGAAGCAGCCCGGGGCCGCGAGGGCGGTCGGGTGGAACTGCACGAACTCCAGGTCGGCCACGGCGGCGCCCGCGCGCAGGGCCGCGGCGACGCCGTCCCCGGTGGCCACGGCCGGGTTGGTGGTGTGCGGATAGAGCTGGCCGGCCCCGCCGGTGGCGAGCACCACGGCGTCGGCGTCCAGCTCGCGCAGCCGGTCCCCGGGGCCCGTCAGGACGAGGGCGCCGGCCGCACGTCCTCCGGAACCGAGCACGAGGTCGACCAGCATGGTGTGCCGCAGGATCTGCAGGTGCCCGGAGGCCTCGGCCGCCAGCGCGGTGGCCAGGAGGGCGCGCTGGATCTCGTGGCCGGTCGCGTCGCCACCGGCGTGCAGGATCCGGGGCACGGAGTGGGCGCCCTCGAGGCCTTCGAGCCAGGGGGAGTCCGCTCCGGCCGTGCGGTCGAAGCCGACTCCGCGCCCCACGAGCTCGTCGATCGCGGCCGCCGAGTCCCGCACGAGGAGACGCACGGCGTCGTCGTCGCACGTCCCCGCCCCGGCGGCGAGGGTGTCCTGGACGTGCAGCTCCTCGGAGTCGCGGGGCTGGCCGGCCGGGATCGCGGCCGTCATGGCCGCGATCCCGCCCTGGGCGCGGGCGGTGCTGGTCTCGTCGAGGGCGTCCTTGCTCAGCAGCGTCACGTCGAGCCCGTGGCGGACGGCGCCCAGGGCCGCGGTGAGACCGGCGATACCGCTGCCCACCACGAGAACGCGCGGTGCCGGGTTCGTGCTCACCGCGGCAGCGCCGCCAGCATCCGCTCGAGCGCCACCTCGGCGTCCCGGGCGGTGGCGGGGTCCACGGTGATCTGGTTGATCACACGCCCGGCCACGAGCTCCTCGAGCACCCACGCGAGGTAGCCGGGGTGGATCCGGTACATCGTGGAGCACGGGCAGATCACCGGGTCCAGGCAGAAGATCGTGTGCTCGGGGTGCTGGTCGGCGAGCCGGTTCACCATGTTGATCTCGGTGCCGATCGCGAAGGTGCTGCCGGGCTCGGCGGCCTCGATGGCCTTGCGGATGTAGTCGGTGGAACCGTTCTCGTCGGCGGCGTCGACCACGGGCATGGGGCACTCGGGGTGCACGATCACCCGCACCCCGGGGTGCTCGGTCCGGGCCTTCTCGATCTGGGCCACGGTGAAGCGGCGGTGCACGGAGCAGAAGCCGTGCCAGAGGATCACCTGGGCGTCCTCCAGGTCCTGCGCGGTGTTTCCGCCCAGGTCCTTGTTCGGGTTCCACATCGGCATCTGCTCGAGGGGGATCCCCATGGCCTTGGCGGTGTTGCGGCCCAGGTGCTGGTCGGGGAAGAACAGCACGCGCTGCCCGCGCTCGAACGCCCACTCCAGGACGGTCGCGGCGTTGGAGGAGGTGCACACGATGCCCCCGTGCCGGCCGCAGAACGCCTTGAGCGCCGCGGAGGAGTTCATGTAGGTCACGGGGACCACGGTCTGCCGGCCGTCGTCACCGGTCTCCCCGAGGACGTCCATGAGCTGCTCCCAGGCCTCCTCGACGGAGTCCTCGTCGGCCATGTCCGCCATGGAGCAGCCGGCGGCGAGGTTGGGCAGGATCACGGACTGGTGGTCGCCGGAGAGGATGTCGGCGGTCTCGGCCATGAAGTGCACGCCGCAGAACACGATGGCCTCGGCCTCCGGCTTGCTCCTGGCGGCGCGGGCCAGCTGGAAGGAGTCGCCGAGGAAGTCGGCGTGCTTCACGATCTCGTCCCGCTGGTAGAAGTGGCCGAGCACCACCACGCGTTCGCCGAGGGTGTCCTTGGCGGCGGTGATCCGCCGGTCGAGCTCCTCGGCGGAGGCGTGCTGGTACTCCTCGGGGATCACGGGCTGGGCGGGGGCGCCGGCGGGCACCACGTCGGCCTCGGAGGCCCCGGGGCCGTAGCCGGCGGCGACGGTGGGCGCGAAGTCCCACGGGCTCGCCGCGAGGTCGGTGCTGCAGGTGCTGGTGGCCGGGGCGGTGCCCGGGAGGTCGGCCGGCTTCTCGGACAGCAGGTCGATGCGGGTGGCGATGGAGGTCATGTCTGCTCCTGGGTGGTGCGGCCGGCCGGGGTGCGGTCGGCGAGGTCGAGGTCGGCGTTGTAGCGGTAGAGCCGGGGTGGTCGGTGGCGGGTGCCCTCCATGCGGGTTCCGGTGTCGAGGACGGCGCCGGAGGCGAGGACCTGGCGCCGGAAGTTGGCCGGGTCCAGGGGGGCGCCGAGGATCGCCTCGTGCACCTCCCGCAGCGCGGCGAGGGTGAAGGTCTCGCCGAGGAAGGAGTGCGCCACGCGGCTGTAGGTGATCTTGTTGCGCAGCCGGTAGAGGGCGTAGTCCACGATGTCGCTGTGGTCGAACGCCAGGGGCGGCAGCTCGGTGGTGCGCATCCACGTGACGTTGAGGTCGGCGTGGAGGTCGGAGGCCTGGTCGGCGCGGATCGAGGCCCAGTAGACGATCGAGACGACGCGCTCGTCGGCGTTCGCCGATCGGGTCAGGCCGCCGAAGGCGTAGAGCTGTTCGAGGTAGCCGGGCTGCAGACCGGTGGTGAGTTGCAGGGAGCGGGCGGCGGAGGCCTCGAGGTCCTCGTGCGCCTGCAGCGGTCCGCCGGGCAGGGCCCACATCCCGCGGAAGGGGTCGCGGATGCGGCGGACGAGGGGCAGCCAGAGCTCCTTGCGGCCGTCGAGGCCGGTGTCCCGGGCGGCGAAGATGACGGTCGACACGGCCAGTGCCACGTTCAGCGGCGTCATCGTCACCTCCATCACAATCCATGCCTTCAGGTTGCATTGACTATAACACTGTTCAGGTCAGGGTGACATTAACGAAGTCGTGACGACAGTGCCGCTGACCTGGCCCCATGAAAATGCGGGTTCCTCGGTGTCCACAGGGGTTGCTCCCCCACAACGGCGGACGCTTACCATCTGACCCATCCGGCCGGTCCGTCCGGGGCGTGGCAGAGCGAAGCGGGGGAACTTCATGGTCCGGTGCAACCCAGTCGGCACGGCGGTCGGGGGCCTCGTCCTGTCGGCACTGCTCCTCACGGGGTGCGGCACCGACGACGACGGCGCCGCGGCGTCACCTTCCGGCGCCCCTCCGTCTGCCTCAGCGGCCTCGGCGGCGCCTACGGCGGCGCCCGGCCCCGACGCCACTCCTGCCGACTACGTGCCGGCCTCGCTCGACGGACCCGCGCAGAACGTGCCGAAGCCTGTCATGCCGGACCTGGCGAGGGAGGAGTCCCGGGCGGGGGCACAGGCGTTCCTCGACTATTGGTCCGACGCGAAGTGGTATGCGTACGAGACTGGGGATGCGTCACTAGTGCGGGATGTCACGTCTCGTCATTGTGAGGCCTGCGAGGAGGAATTCGAAGACATAGAAGATATATACGCTGAAGGTCTCTGGACGGTGGGCGGGCGTGACTCGATAACCATTCAAGACGCTAATCTCGTAGAAGCGGCCGATGGTGTATATAAGCCTGTCGTTGAATACTCGCGAGAAGTCGGGAAATTAGTTATGGGCGGTAAGGTCGTAAAAAATGCGGCGGGCGAATCAGGCGATCCGTCCTTGGTGTATCTCGACTTTGTCGAGGAAGAATGGGTATATATCACTCTTGCACCAATCCCGGGAAGTTCGTGATGAGGAACGTCCCGCCGCGTTTCACCTTGGTTGGTTTATCAATTGCAGCGCTCTTGCTCGCCACCTCCGTGGTGGCTGTGGCCAGCGAAGATTTGGGCGACGGCATTTTTGATTCCAATGACCTTCAGAAATCGACCAAGAACACCAGTGCAGTCGCTAAAAAAAGTGAAATCCATCTGAAAGTAAGTGTGCCAGAAGGTCATTCGGGGACTGGTGGCGTAGTAGTTGATCGACCCAGCTCCTCCGGTCCCCTCCCGGTCGACTACGACCCGGACGAGGACCCCGTCTTCCAGAAAGCCCTCCGCCAGTACCTGAGCGACCAGGGAATCGACCGCCCGTTCAACCCGGACGCGATCGCGCGGTCGAAGTCGCAGACCTTCGGCCTGCAGAACCCCTGCACCAACCGCACCGGCGGCGCCCTGGACGACTGCCTGGCCGAGCGGGACTGCACCACGGCCGACGGTGGCGAAGGCGTGTACATGAACGTCGTCGTCCGGCAGGAGGAGAACCTCAACACTCCCTGGGGCGAGCCGATGTGCGTGGCGGTCGCCGAGGCGGAGGGCGGGGAGGAGGTCGTCGAGCTGCCGACATTCACCCTGCAGGACTTCAAGACGCTCGCCGTCGCGCCCGCGGCCAGTGCCGTCCAGCCCGCGCCCGACACCCTCAGGGGCATGCACACCAACGTCTGGGCGGAGGCTCGTCCCCAGCAGTTCAGCACCGAGCTGGGTGGGTTCCCGGTGCAGGTGCGCGCCGTGCCGGTCCAGTACGCGTGGGACTACGGCGACGGAACCGCGCTCGGACCCACCGAGCTCAGCGGCGCCCCGCTCGAGGAGGGGGCGTGGGACGTGGAGACCGACACCAGCCACGTCTACACCGAGACCGGGGACTACACCGTCTCGCTCACCACCTGGTTCTCCGGCGAGTACTCCGTCGCGGGCGGTCCGTGGCTGCCCGTGGCAGGGCTCAACGACGTCGCGAGCGCGCCCGTGCCGATCAGCGTCTGGCGCTCCACGGTGCGCAACTACGCGGACGACTGCCTCGAAAACCCGCAGGGCACCGGCTGCTGATCTCCGCGCCGGCCGGTACACCGTCGGATCTTGGTGAGATGATCGATGCACATGGTTCTCCGGACCCGGAGAGCCCGGTCAGCGGTCCCGCCGGTGCTCGCGCACCGGACGAGGAAAGGGGCGGAACAGTGACGATCTCCGGTCCGTGGGTGCTCCACTTCAGCTGGGGCTGCTCCGACGACTACGGCCGGGTGAGCCTTGCGTTCAACCCGGACGGCACCTTCTCGGGCGGCGGCTTCTCCGGCGCCTGGCGGCAGCACGACGGCACGCTGCTGCTCCGCTTCGCCGACGGCCCGGCGCAGTACGGCGGCACGGTCACCGGCAGCGCGGCGGCAGGAGCGATGTCCTCCTTCGACGGCTCGCCGGGCGGCTGCTGGTACCTGGTCAGACAGGGGGGCGCCGGCGGGCCGGAACCGGCGGACAGCAGCGCCGGGCAGCCGGCGGACGCCGCCGGGCGGAGGCTGGACTCCGCGGGGACGGCGCCCGGTGAGCTGGACGCCGCGGGCAACCGGATCTGATGCGGACACGTGGGGAGACGATGACCATGGAGCAGGGACAGATGTCCGGACACGGACCGTGGTGCGGCGTGATCCCGCCGTACGTGCACGAGCAGATGGCGGTGCACGGGGACGAGCAGACCCGCAGAATCGCCCTGGCCGCGCTCGCCGTGGACACCACGGTCCGCGCGGAGCGTCTGATCGCGGATCTGACCGTCCGTTCCGTCGTGGCGCAGGCGGCCGCGCACAGGGAGCGCAGGGTGCACTCGGCGGGCAACACCGCCGAGCTGCCGGGAACGCTCGTGCGCTCCGAGGGGGACCCCGCCAACGGTGATCCCGCCGTGGACGAGGCGTACGACGGGCTGGGCTCCACGTTCGAGCTCCTGCAGGACGTCTTCGGCCGCAACTCCCTCGACGACGCCGGCATGCCCCTGCTCGGCACGGTGCACTACCAGGACAAGTACAACAACGCGGCCTGGGACGGCCAGCAGATGATCTTCGGGGACGGCGACGGCCAGTACTTCAACCGCTTCACCGCATCCGTGGATGTCATCGGGCACGAGCTCGCGCACGGCATCACCACGCACGAGTCCGACCTCCTGTACATGTACCAGTCCGGGGCGCTCAACGAGCACTTCTCCGACGTCATCGGGGCCATGGTCAAGCAGTACGTGTCCGAGCCCCGGCAGACCGCGGCGGACGCCGACTGGGTCATCGGAGCCGGCCTCTTCACGACCGCCGTCAACGGTGTCGGCCTCCGGTCGATGAAGGCACCCGGCACCGCGTTCGACGACGACGTGCTCGGCAAGGACCCTCAACCGGACCACATGTCCCGCTTCGTGCACACGCTGGACGACAACGGCGGAGTGCACATCAACTCCGGCATCCCCAACCGGGCCTTCTACCTCGCGGCGACCGGGCTGGGCGGCTACAGCTGGGACCGGGCCGGGCGGATCTGGTACGCCGCGATGCGGGATCCCGAGCTGCGGCGCCTGCGCTGGACCGCGCAGTTCAAGGACTTCGCGGGTCTGACGATCAAGCACGCCGCCGCCCTGTTCGGGCCCGCGGAGCAGGCCGTGGTGGCGGACGCGTGGCAGCAGGTGGGGGTCACGCCCGAGGCGACCCGGGCCGTGGGCGCCCTCGTGGACGAATGGATGCTCCACTACAGCTGGGGCTGCACGGACTCCTACGCGCAGACGGTCCTGATGTTCCACGAGGACGGGTCGTTCACCGGCGAACTGTCCGGCAAGTGGCACCAGCAGGACGGCACCCTGCTCCTGTCCTTCGACGCCGGTTCCGCCCGGTACGCAGGCACGCTCGCCGGCGACGTCGCCACGGGCGCCATGTCCAACTTCGAGGGGGCGGACGGTTGCTGGCGCCTGACCCGGAAGGGTGCCACGGGTATAGTCGGGAACTGATTCCCCACAGGCCCCGCCGGTCCCCGCACGGACCGGTCCGGGCCATCCACGTCCTACGGAGGGACGGTGCCGTTCATGGCGAGAGTCAGCTACCGCCTCGAGGGAGGCATCGCGTACTTCCCGGGGCTGGCCGTGCAGAGAAGCTTCGACACCGAGTCCCTGCCCCAGGCGCAGCAGGACGCACTCCTCGACCTCTTCGAGACCGTCCGCGCGCACCGGCTTGGATCGGCCGCCCCGACGACCCGCCGCGGAACGGCCGACCAGCAGTCCTACGTGATCGAGGTCCAGGAGAGCTCCGGCGTCCGGCGCCTCGTGGTGAGCGAGTTCGACCAGGACCCGGCGGCGCAGGAGCTCGTGGCGCGACTGCGCGACTGCGCCGACCAGTGCGAGCCCGGCGGGGGGCAGTGAGGCCGGTTCGGGATCGCCGCTGGTCATCCGGTGTCATTCCTCGACCTCGATCTGCTTCCGGGGTGGGACGTTAGCCCCTGCAAATGCATCGTCCCTTATCAGACGGCGATCGGGAGGTTACACTCGGCCGCACTTGACCGCCGCGCCCACCGCCAGGAGTCCGAGATGTCGAAGAGATCGCGCGCTCGTTCCGTCACACTTCTCGCGGCGGCCGTCCTGGCCGTGTCGGGATCCCCGGCCCTCGCGGCTCCGCCTCCGAGGGTGCTGCAGCAACCCGATGGTCCCCCGGTGATGCCCGCCGCCGACGAGCTGGTCGCCACGGCCGAGGCCTACCCGGAGGCGGACACGACCCTCTACACCGTCTCGGTCGCCCGCAACGGCGTTCCCGTGGAGCCCGGCGGCTTCGCCCTGGACGTGCAGCAGGTGGTCGACGCCGCGCTGGAGGACCTGCAGACCGTGGGGTCCTCTCCCGCGGACCCGCTGCTCGTGCTCAATCCCTTCGGCACCAACACCACGGGTGTCTACGCCCAGTTCGAGACCGAGGACGACGGCACCCTGACCTACACCGTGAGCTCCCCGGGCACCGAGGACTTCACGCGCGTCGCCGAGGACCACGACCCGAGCGCATCGTCCTTCGAGGGGCAGCTCATCGGGGTGGTCCCGGGCGCCGAGAACACCGTGACCGCCACCTGGCAGCCCGACGACGGCGAACCCACGGAGTTCTCGTTCACCATGACCGCCCCGCCGAGTGCTTCGGGCGACCGCACGACCCTCGACCGCACCGTGGAGGGGGACGCGGAGGAGCTCACCGACGGCCTGTTCGCCGTCATGGGCCTGAAACGCCATGTCGACTACACCCTGCTCTACGACAACGCGGGGGTGCTGCGCGCCGAGTTCGACCTCGACGGCTACCGCACGGACCGCCTGGAGTTCTACGGCGACACCATGGTGACCACCGTCGGGACCAACAAGGTGGCCCGCATCGACGGTCTCGGCCGGGTCGTGGCCACCCACGTCCTGACGGGCTACGAGATGCACCACGACTTCGACGTCACCGACGACGGCAAGGTCGTGACCCTGGCGACGGAGACGGCCAAGGGCAGCGTGGAGGACGTCCTGGTCTCCCTGGACCTCCGGACCGGGACCTTCGAGAAGACGGTCGACTTCGCGGAGCTCCTCGCCGACTACAAGTCCCGCACCCAGCCCTACGGCCCGAACGCGGTGGACGACTGGCTGCACCTGAACTCGGTCGACTGGTCCCCGGACGGTGACTCCGTGATCGTCAGCTCGCGCGAGACCTCGGCGATCCTGAAGGTCGACGACGTCCACGGGAGCCCCGAGATCGACTACATCATCGGTCAGCGCGACGTCTGGGCCGGCACGGACGCCGAGGACCTCCTCCTCGAGAAGGCGGGGGACTTCCCCGACACCGGCGGACAGCACTCGGTGGTGCGCCACGACGACGAGTCGCTGGCGGACGGGCAGTACTACCTCACGATGTTCGACAACGCGTTCTGGAGGTACAACAGCCGCCCGGACTACACGGGCTCCGTGCCCGCTGAGGCCTCCCCGGTACTAGGGGCGGATCCCTCCCTCCGCTCGAAGTACCGGAGGTACCTCGTCGACGAGAACGCCGGCACCTACAGTTCGGTCGAGAGCGTTCCCGTCCCCTACTCCGCGATCGTCAGCAACGTGCAGGACCTCGGTGGTCCGCTCGTGATCAACAGCGGCCAGGCCCTGACCTTCGCTGAGTACGACGCTCAGCGCGAGGTCATCGCCCGGTTCGACTACGCCCTCGAGGGAACGACCGAGAACGACTTCGCCTACCGGGTGCTGAAGTACGAGTTCGACGACTTCTGGTTCGAGGGGTCCTGAGCCGGCGCTCACGAGGCCGGAGGCGGACGGCACCACCGGGGCCCCGGGCCCTCGCCCGCAGAGGCGGAGCCCCGCAGGGTGCGACTCCTGGCACCGGGGGGTGGACACCGCAGCCCGGTGCGCACGGCAGGGGATCCGGCTCGGAGCGAGACCCCGGCGACATCGCCCTGGAGCTCCACGGCCCGGCCGCCGACCTCCAGGGCGCCCGAGCCGCATCACGCGTCACTCCTGCCCCATGGACTCCGCCCACTCGGCGACACGGGCGTTGCTCTCCTCCTCGGAGAGGTCCTCGACCCGGGTCATGACCGACCAGCGGACGCCGAACGGGTCGCGGATGCTGCCGAAGCGGTCGCCGGAGACGAACGTGCTGACGGGTTCGCGGACCGTGGCGCCGGCGTCGACGGCGCGCGCCACCACGTCGTCGACGTCCGGGACGTAGAGGCCCAGGGAGTAGCAGTCGTCGTCGCCGGCGGGCGGTGCCACGAGGTGGAAGGCGGGATTGACCTCGCCCAGCTGGAGGCGTCCGGCACCGAGGTCGAGGGTGGCGTGCACGACGACGGGCACCCCGTCCGGTCCGGGCATGTCGGTGCGGTCGACGAGGGCGGCCCCGAAGGTGCGGGTGTAGAAGTCGATGGCCGCGGCCGCGTCGACCACCGCGATGAAGGGAGTCAGGGACGTGAACCCGTGGGGCATCCCGTCGGTGGTGTGCGCTCCGGTGACCCCGCGGGGATGCTGTTCTGTGCTCATGCCCCGAGCCTAGGAAACGGGCCGGGACCGGTCTTGAAGATTTCCGCCACCCTCGGCTGGTTACGCTCGTGCCATGAGCGAGCCGCCCACCACGCGGGGCCACCTCACCCCGGGACCGCACGCCACGGTCGTGCGCCTGCCCGCGCCCGACGACGTCGCCCACCTCGTCCGGCAGCTTTGGATCCCGGAGTGGGACCTGCCGCCGGGGGAACGGGTCGAGCAGCTGGTGCTGGGCTATCCGGCGAGCAACGTGGTGGTCGAACCGGACGGAGTGGCGCTGCACGGGCCCACGAGCCGCGCGTCCACCCGGGTGCTGACAGGCCGGGGCTGGGCGGTCGGGGCGCTACTGCGACCGGCAGGAGTCCTGCTGTTCACGCAGCGCCCGGCGGACCTGCTCGACGGGTCGGCGCCTCTCCCGGCACCCGGGTTGCGCTCGGCCGTCACGGAGGCCATGACGGGTGCCGGTCCGGACGGTCGGCACGCACGGGCGGCGGCGCTGATCGCCGAGCACGTCCGGGTGCTGGCGGCGGCGGTGCCCCCCGCGGCGGCGCGGGACGGTGCCGTGGCCAACCGCCTGGTCGACCTCCTCGAAGCGGGTGCCGACGTGCGGAGCCCGGCCGACCTCGCCCGGCAGCTGCACGTGTCCGAGCGCTCGCTGCAACGGCTCGCGGCCCGGTTCGTGGGGATGCCGCCGCAGTTGCTGCTCCGTCGTCGTCGGCTCCAGGAGGCGGCCGAACGGATGCGCGCGGACCCGGCGGGGGACCTGGGGGCGCTCGCCGCGGAGCTGGGTTTCGCGGACCAGTCCCACCTCACCCGGGAGTTCCGCTCGGTGCTGGGCGCCACCCCGCGCGGCTACGGCCGCGCGCGGTCCCGCAGGGAGGAAGGGTGAGGAACCCGGGGACCCGGCCGCGGGTCAGGCGACGGTGCCCGGCCGGCCGTTCTTGGCCACGACACGCTCTCCGGCGCGCTGCCAGGCCGTCATGCCGCCGCGGAGGCTGGCGACCTTGTAGCCCGCCTCCGCCAGCTGCCGGGCGGCGTTCGCCGACCGGGCGCCGGACCGGCAGACCGTGACGATTTGCCGGTCCCTGGCGAGCTCGCGCTGACGGGTGGCGATGGCGTCCAGGGGGATGTGCCGGGCGGCCGGGGCGTGGCCCGCGCGGTACTCCTGGGCCGTGCGGACGTCGACGAGCACGGCGCCGCCGTCCAGGAGCTCCCGGGCGCGCGCCACGTCCGCGGTCTCGTAGGTGGTGCCGAAGAGGCGGTTGAGGAATCCCATGGCTCAGTTCTCCTTGCCGGTGGTCGAGGGGCCCGCGCCGGGCCGGGGCTGCGTCCCGCCCGGCCCGGGCGCGGCGGTGCTGTTCTCCAAGAGGTGTCCTTCCGTTCGGCCCGACGAGGCGGGCCATCTCGACCAATGATACCCCAGGGGGTATTTTTGTCACCAGCTGTGAGGAACGAGACAGCAGATGCGCAAATAACTCCGCGGCATCCCCCGTTGAGACGGAAAGAACCAGTTCTCCGATGAAAGGCCTGCCCGTGCCGAGCTCCACCTTGTCCACACCCTTCACCCTCGGCTCCCTCGAGCTGCCGAACCGCCTCGTCATGGCGCCGCTGACCCGCCTGCGCTCCGGCCGGGACGGTGTCCCCGGTGAGCTCAACGCGGAGCACTACGCCCAGCGCGCCTCCATGGGTCTCATCGTCACCGAGGGCACGTACCCGGACGCGGCGGGCCAGGGCTTCCCGTTCCAGCCCGGCATCGAGACCCCGGAGCAGGTCGAGGGCTGGCGCCGCGTGGCCGAGAGCGTCCACGCCGCCGACGGCCGCCTGTTCATGCAGGTCATGCACGCCGGGCGCGTCACGCACCCGGACACCAACGGCGGTCACGAGCCGGTGGCCCCGAGCGCCGTCGCGATCGAGGGCCGGACGCACACCTATCAGGGGAAGGCCGACTACCCCGTCCCGCACGCCCTGACCGCCGAGGAGCTGCCGGCCGTGGTGGAGTCCTTCGTCCGCGCCTCGCGCAACGCGATCGAGGCGGGCCTGGACGGTGTGGAGATCCACGGCGCCAACGGCTACCTGCTGCACGAGTTCCTCGCCCCCGGCTCCAACCGGCGCGCCGACCAGTACGGCGGCTCCCCGGAGAACCGTGCCCGCCTCGTGGTCGAGGTCGTCCGGGCCGTGGCCGAGGCCATCGGCGCCGAGAAGGTCGGCCTGCGGATCTCGCCCGAGCACAACATCCAGGACGCCTGGGAGACGGACCACGAGGACGTCCGCGCCACGTACGCGGCTCTCGTCGACGGCATCGGGGATCTCGGCATCGCCTACCTCTCGGTCCTGCACAGGGAGCCGGCGGGGGAGTTCGTGCAGTGGCTGCGCTCCCGATTCGGCGGCGCCTTCCTGGCCAACAGCGGCTTCAGCGACGTCCCGACCACCCGCGAGGAGGGCGTGCGGCTGATCGAGGAGGGCGCGGCGGACGGCGTCGTCGTCGGGCGCCCGGCGCTCGCGAACCCGGACCTGGTGCGGCGCTGGACCGAGGGCCTGTCGGAGAACGTGCCGAACCCCCTGACCTTCTACACGCAGGGGCCCGAGGGCTACACGGACTACCCGCTCGCGCAGGTCTGAGCGGTTCCCCGTGTCCGGCCGTGCCGGGCGGACACGGGGTGGCCACCAGCGGAGATCCAGGTCACTCCTCGGGGCCGGCCTCGGACCGTGATCACTGAGTCCTCCGGAATCCCTCACGGTCGTCGTCATTCCTTCGAGCTGCCGGTGGGATGTCCCGGACCGGCCATAGAATCGTGTGCAGCTCTCCTGCTGGTCGCGGTGAGGTCGGCAGGAGCAGGTTCTCCCGAGTCGGTGGCCGGAGGTGAGGACGGTGGGAGCCAACCCCGAGTCCCGGTGGCAGCTGCCCCTGTTCTTCGTCCTGGCGTTCGCCATCACCTGGTCCGCACACGTTCCGGCGATCGTCCACGCCCACGGCCGCGGGCAGAGCCTGACCAACGAGGCCAGTCTGCAGCACCTGGTGTCCCTGGTCCGCGGCGAACTGGATCCCGGGTTCGCGGCGGTGTTGCTGCTGGCGTTGTTCTCGTTCGGGCCCAGCGTGGCCGGCGTGGTCGTCACAGGACTCTTCCACGGCAGGGCAGGCCTGATGGACCTGGCCCGGAGGGCAGGCAGGGTCCGGGTCCCCGCACGGTGGGTGCTGATCGTGCTCCTGATGCCCGTGGGTCTGTCCGCAGCAAGCTTGCTGATCGGCTGGGTGCTGGGCGGGTTCGCCCCGTACCGCTTCGAGCTGCTGGTGCCGCTGGCGTGGTTCGTGCCGCTGCTGCTGTTCATGCTGGTCTTCACCGGCTTGGCCGAAGAGGTGGGCTGGCGGGGATATGCCCTGCCGCAGCTGCAGAAGCAGCACACGGCCGAGCGGGCGAGCTGGATCCTGGGCGTGCTGTGGGGGCTGTGGCACCTGCCGGCCAATCTGCTGGGTCCCTGGCTGCGCGGACAGCTGAGCGTTCCGATGGTCATGGCCGTGCTGCTCAGTCTCACCGTCGGCATCGTGGGGTGGACGATCGTCCTGACCTGGATCTACAACAACACCGGCAGTGTGTTCTGGATCATCTTCCTGCACGGGTGGGCCGCTACCGTGCAGTCCTACCTCGTGCTCTCCTCGGGCAGCTTCACCGCTCAGGTCGTCTACGGGGTCCTGCCCTGGGCCATTGCCGTCCTCGTGCTCAAGCGCTACGGCGCCGCGACCCTCACCGGTTCCGACCGCGGTGGTCCCAGCAGGGTCGCGGCACCGGAGCCACCGACAGGGAACGAGGGGGCCGACAGCAGTGCCCGATGAGATCCGGCCGTGCGCCGTCGCCCCAGCGAGTCGGCGCATTTCGAGGAGAGCCACCGCCGGGAGGATCAGGGCGTGGCGTGGCTTCGCTCCGCTCCCACTGGGGCCCAGGGCGTGTGAAGCGCAGGATCCAGAAGATCGTGCGCTCGTCCCCGGCGGTGCCGGCCCAGAGGGGTCTTGGCCTCGATCCCGCGGTCGGTGGGGTTGAGCCCGGTCAGCTCGCCCCTCTCGTGGATCGGAGGCCGCCCACCCGGCCCCACGGGGTGGCCGGAACGGGACCAGCCGGGCCATCAGCTCCCGGAGGCGGTCATCGACCATCCACGGCCGCATCCTGGTCGCCATGGAGGCACTGTGAACCGCTCCCGGGCGGGCGGGCGACAACAGATCGGCTCCTGAGGCCAGGTCTTGGCGTGTCGGAGCCGGCTGGGACCATGAACCATGGCCACGACCGCCGTTCCGCCGCGAAGCCTGGAGGACGCCCTCCGGGAGGAGACGGACCTGGCCGAGATCGGCGAGGAGTTCTCCGACGGCGTGCGGGCGCTGGTCGAGGAGTCCCGGGCCGAAGCCCGGGCGGCAGGGCACCAGTACCGGCTGCTCCACCGTCTCTGGCAGCTCCAGGAGGAGGCCCGGGAACAGCGCTGGATGGTGGAGGCGCACTGGATGCCTCCCGAGGCGGACCGGCTCGGCCCCCACTCCCTCGAGCCCGACGAGCAGACGATCCGGGACGTGGCCGACGAGATCGGTCCGGCCCTCCGGATCCCTGCGGGCACCGCGCTGCGCCGTGTCGAGGACGCCGTGCTGCTCGCGGAGGACCTGCCGGAGGTCCTGGAGGCCCTGGAACAGGGCGAGATGGGCACCCGCCAGGCGGGGGTGCTCATCGAGCTGTGGCGCGAGCTCGTGTGGGACGCCCGTGGCCTTCCACCGCAGCTGCGGGCGCCGGTCGAGGGCGTCCACCGGATCGTCGACGAGCTGCTCCTGCGGGCGCCGGACAGCACCGTGGCCCAGCTGCGCGCCCTCGCACGGCGGCGCCGGGCGGGTCTGCTGCGGGAGACCGAGGAACAGCGCCACCGGCTGGCGCTGCAGGACCGTCGTGTGTGGGTCGAACCCCGGGAGGACGGCATAGCGCAGCTGTGCGCCCTCCTGGACGCGGCCACCGCGCACGCCATTCAGGACCGCCTCGACGCGCTGGTCGATCGTGCGGCCCCTGTGGTCCCGGGCCATGCTCCCGCAGCCCGGGTTGGAGCCTCGGCGGCGCAGGCCGCCAACTCGGCGTCACCCACGCCGAGGACTGCGGCCGCGGTCGACGGTGAACGGTCCGATCTCGCGGCCGGGATGCCCGAGCACCGCACAGCGCCCCAGCTCCGCGCCGACGTGCTGGCGGACCTCCTGCTCGACGGCGAGCCCGCCGACCTGCCGGAGCACCTGCGCGGCATTCGCGGGCACGTGACGGTCACCGTGCCGGCTCTCGCGCTTCTCCGGAACGCGGGGGAGCTGCTTGCCGGTCCCGGCGCAGATCTGCCGGCGGCGTCCCACTGCACGGAGCTGGACGCCCACTGCGCGGAACTGGACGGCTACGGGCCCATACCGGTCGGCCTGGCCGAACGGATCGCGGCCCGCGCGCCGTCCTGGTCCCGGATCCTCACCCATCCCGTCACGGGAACCGTTCTGGACCGGAATCGCAGCACTTATGCCGTGCCCGCGGATCTCAAACACCGTCTGCGGGCCCGGGACGGCACGTGCCGCTTCCCGGGCTGCCGACGCCGGGCGTCGCGCTGCGACCTCGACCACACCATCGCCTGGGCCGACGGCGGCCGGACCTCGGCGGACAATCTCGCGCACCTGTGCCGGCACCACCACCTGCTCAAGCACCGGGACGGCCCCCTGGGCCGATGGCGCGTGGAGCACGTGGCCTCGGAGCGTCTGGAGTCCCCTCGTCCGGAGCCCTCTCGCCTGGAGCCCGGTCGCCCGGAGCCCGAGCGTCGGGCGGTCGACGATCCGGATCCGGAGCTCCTGCAGCCAGGGTGCAGGAATCCCGCCGCCGAGAGGTCCGGACGGGCGATGCCCCTGTACCAGCACGGCGTGCTGGAGTGGACCTCTCCCGCCGGCCAGGTCCACCGGACCTATCCGCACGAGCACCGCCATCCGGCTCCGGGCCTCGCTGCGCAGTCCGGTCCGCACCGTCTTCCGGTCCGTGCGCCGTACGCTGTCCCGGGCTCCGTTCTGCACCCGGATACGGCTCCCGTTCCGCATGGTGTCCCGGGCTCCGTTCTGCACCCGGATACGGCTCCCGTTCCGCATGGTGTCCCGGGCTCCGTTCTGCACCCGGATACGGCTCCCGTTCCGCACGGTGTCCCGGGCTCCGTTCTGCACCCGGATACGGCTCCCGTTCCGCACGGTGTCCCGGGCTCCGGCTTTCGGCCGAGTCATTGCCCAGGGCCGGCCGATGAGCCGCCGCCGTTCTGATTTGTGAACCTGGAACCCGGCCGCTGGAACCCGGCCGCTGTCCGCGGTCCCGTCCCGGCCCCGGGCCGCCGGAGAACTGAGGCGCCTGTCACTTCCCACCATCCGGGCCCGCCGATCGTCCCGGAGCCGCCGATCGTCTTGGAGTCGCCATGAGCCCGCACAAGCTCGCACAGGCCCGCACGAGACATGCACAAAGCCCCGTGAGACCGCACAAGCCCGCACGCGCCCGCACAAGGCCCCGTGAGTCCGAATGAGCCCGCACGATGAGGGGCCGCACATGTCCACCCCGTTGCCCGCCGAGATGCGCTCGGTGCTGCTCGACCTGACCCGCCGCCGCGGGCCCGCGAAGACCGTCTGCCCCTCCGAGGCTGCTCGCTCTCTGGCCCCGGACGGCTGGCGGGACCTGATGGAGGACGTGCGCCAGGAGGCCTACCGGTTGGCCGACGACGGTCTCGTGGACATCACCCAGCAGGGTCGCGCGGTCGACGGCCGGACGGCTCGTGGGCCGGTCCGCGTCCGACTTCGCTGAGCTGCACGAGAGCCCCCGGGTAGCGTGTGGGTCATGACGACCGCACCCATCAGCACCCTGCTCGGGTCCGCCGCCCGCGCGCCGTTCGTGCTGCTCAAGCAGTTCCGGGCGCACCGGCCCATCCACTCGGAGGGTGTCGGGCTCGAAGGCGTCCTGATCCGGACGGGCGGCAGCAGCGGCATCCACTGGATCGACGAGGCCGGCGAGGACCCCGTGCGCGCCCGTTTCTCCCGCTCCGTCGGCTTCCCGCAGGGGTGGCCCGACATCCTGGGCCTCGCCCTGCGCTGTCCCGTGCCGCCCTCCGGGCAGATGGAGGGCCGCAGCAGCGGCCGGGCCGACATCCTCCTCGCGACCGCCGGCAGCGGACGGTTCTCCCGCTTCGTCCCGACCTTCCACCGGTACGTGCCGGACGGTGCGTTCGCCTCCTTCATGCCCTACCGCGGCCTCGACGGCCCGGTGCTGGTCGCCGCGCACCCGGAGCCGCGGTCGGAGCGCCTGTCGGCCCGCTCTGACCGCTTCCGGGCGTCGGTCGCCGTCGAGCCGTGGGCCCTCGGTCTGCACTGGGCCACGCCCCTCGGGCCGTGGCAGCGCTTCGGGACGGTGGAGCTCGGCCCCGGCGCGCCGTTCGGGGACGACGAACGGTTCGACCCCCTGCTCAACGTCCCCACGGGCGCGGAGAACTACGGGTGGACCTACCGGCTGCGGGAGCCCTCCTACACCCTGGCCCGCACCCCGCGGGACCAGCTGCGCCGGGCGTAGAATCGGCCCATGGGACTGAGACTGGGTCCGCCACCCACCAGCGCGACCGTCCGTCGCCACGCCGTCGTCGAGTCGCCCATCGGCCCGCTGGCTCTCGTGGAGCAAGCGGGCGCGCTGGTGGCGCTCTCCGTGGAGGGAGCACGCCAGGGGCCGGTCCCCACCTCCTTCGGGGCGCGCGACGACAGCCTGCTCCCGGACGTCCGTGCGCAGCTCGGCGAGTACTTCGCGGGACGGCTGCAGGAGTTCGACGCCGACATCGTGCTGCACGGGACGCCGTTCCAGGTGCGCGTGTGGAACGCCCTCGCACAGATCCCGTACGGCACGACCGGCACCTACGGTCAGGTCGCCCGTGCGATCGGGGCGCCCCGGGCCGCACAGGCGGTCGGGGCCGCCAACGGCCGCAACCCCGTCAGCCTGCTGGTCCCGTGCCACCGGATCATCGGCGCCAACGGCCGGCTCACCGGCTACGCCGGCGGCATGGAACGCAAGGAGTACCTGTTGCGCCTCGAGGGCGCGCTGCTCTGATCACCACCGCTGACGCTCCACCAGGAGGACCCATGACCCGCCTCGACGACCTCGCCACCGTCAATCTCGAGAAGGCGCGGGCGTCGAGTGCCGGGCGCAGCGCGGAGCTCGTGGTCCACGACGGCGTGCTGCGGCAGACGATGATGGCGCTGTGCGCCGGCAAGGAGCTCGCCGAGCACGTCTCCCCGCCCGCCGCCACCCTCCAGGTGCTCCGCGGGCGGGTCCGGGTGCTCAAGCGCGGTCAGCTCGCCGAGGAGCTCACAGCCGGGGAGCTGCTGTCCCTCACCGACTCCCGCCACTCGGTGGAGGCGCTGGAGGACTCGGTGTTCCTGCTGACCACCGTCTCCCGGCCGTCGGACGGCTACGACCCCCGGGTGGCGTGAGCCGGGAGCGCGGTCGCAGAAGAGGGGGCTCGGCACTCCGTCTCAGAACGCGTAGCGGACGTCGCAGTACGGCAGCTTCTCGTGCAGCAGGTCCAGGAACTGCTCCAGGTACCGCTGCTTGTCCCGGAACCGGTACCGCACGTTCAGGGCCCCGTTCTGGGAGCGCTTGGTCTCCTGGAGGTCCGGGCGCCACAGCACCTCCTCGGCCTTGGGGTGCCACTGCGTGTTCACCTCGTGGAGCTGCGCGTTGTGGGTCAGGAAGATGACCTCCGAGGCCAGCTGGTCCTTGGCCGCCGCGCTCAGGCCGTCGTCGAGCTGCTCGAAGAGCTCGGCCCAGTCCTCCAGCCACGTGTCCGTGACGATCACCGGCGAGAAGTTCACGTGCACCTCGTACCCGGCAGCCACGAACTCGTCGATGGCGGCGATCCGCTCCGGCACCGGGGTGGTCCGGATGTCCGTCAGCTTGGCCAGGTGCGCCGGCATCAGCGAGAACCGCACCCGGGTCCGTCCCTGCGGGTCCCATTCCAGCAGCTCCCGGTTGACGTACTTCGTGGCGAAGGACGCCTTGGCCGTGGGGTGGCGGCGGAACAGGTCCACGAGGTCGTGCACGTTCTCGCTGAGCAGCGCGTCCACCGAGCAGTCGCTGTTCTCCCCGAGGTCGTAGACCCACGCGTCCGGGTCGCACTGGTTGGGCTCCGGCTTGGTGCCCTGCCGGCGGATGTGCCGGTCCAGGTAGCCGGTGATCTGCTCGATGTTGGCGAAGACCGTCACCGGGTTGCTGTAGCCCTTCCGCCGGGGCACGTAGCAGTAGGCGCACGCCATGGCGCACCCGTTGGCCGTGGACGGCGCGATGAAGTCCGCCGACCGGCCGTTGGGCCGCGCCGCCAGTGACTTCTTGATTCCCAGCACCAGGGCCTCGCGCTTGATCCGCACCCACCGCCGCGCGTTGGTCTCGTCCCCGTGCAGCTCCGGGATCTGCCAGTGGCTCGGGACCTCCACCAGGGTCGCGTCCGGCCAGCGCTCGAGCACCTCGCGCCCCCGGGGCAGCTCGGCGGCGGCCGGCTCGTAGTAGATGCGGGTGATGTCGACCATGGACGGTTCCGGGGGCATGAGGACGAGTCTAGGAACCGCCTCCGACAGCCGGCTCGCGGAGTCCTCCCCGGGGACGGACGGTGGACTTCGTACCCGAAGGCCATGAGGATGGCATCACGGTCCGACCGAAACGACCACTCCGGCAGCAGCGATCACGAGGGAGTTCTCCCATGAAATCCGTATGGCTTGACACGTACGAGGTTCCGTCCGCCGCGTCGGACCAGTTCGCCCCGGGGGCGCACTACGACACCGTGGTCGCGGGTGCAGGACTGACCGGACTGACCACCGCGGTGCTGCTCGCGCGTGCGGGCCAGCGGGTCGCCGTGCTCGAGGCCCGCTCCGTGGGGGCGGTCACCACGGGCAACACCACGGCGAAGCTGTCCCTGCTGCAGGGCACCACCCTGTCCCAGATCCACCGGCACCAGTCGGACAAGGTGCTGCGCGCCTACGTGGACGGGAACCGGGAGGGCCAGGAGTGGCTGGTCCGCTTCCTCGAGGAGCGCGGGGTCCCGTTCCAGCGCCGCGACGCCTACACCTACGCCACGACGTCGAAGGGCGCCTCCACCCTGCGCAAGGAGCTCGAGGCCGCCCGTCTCGCCGGTCTGCACATGAACTGGACCCGGGACACCGGCCTCCCCTACAAGGTCTCCGGCGCCATCACGATGCCGGACCAGGTCCAGTTCCACCCCATGGAGGTGCTCGGGGCCCTCGTCGCGGAGCTGCGGGAGCTCGGCGGGACGCTCGTGGAGGGCGTCCGGATCACCGGCGCCGGCGTGCGCTCGCCCCTGACGGTGCAGACCTCGCAGGGCTCGGTGCGGGCCGACCGGCTGGTGCTCGCCACGGGCATCCCGGTCCTGGACCGCGGCGGGTACTTCGCGAAGCTCTCCCCCAACCGTTCCTACGCCATGACTTACCGGGTCCCCGGGGCGCCGGGGTCCATCCCGGTGGGCATGTACATCACCGCGGACAGCCCCACCCGCACGCTGCGCACCGTGCCGGTCGACGGGGAGGAGCTGCTGCTGGTGGGCGGCAACGACCACGTGGTGGGGCGCTCCGCCTCCCCGCAGGCCGCCGTGGACGACCTCGAGTCCTGGACGCAACGCTGGTTCCCCGGCGCCGAGCGCACCCACGCGTGGGCGGCGCAGGACTACCAGTCGGTCAACCTGATCCCCTTCATCGGCGCGCTGCCCCGCGGCGGCGGCAACATCTACCTCGCCACCGGCTACAACAAGTGGGGGATGAGCAACGCCGTCGCCGCCGCGATCGCGCTGAACGCCGAGATCGTCGGTGGCAGCGTGCCGTGGGCCGAGACGCTGGGCCGGCGCGTGACCACGCCGTCGGACATCCTCACCGCCCTGCGCGTCAACGCGGGCGTGGGCCTCAACGCGCCCAAGGACTGGCTCAAGGCCGAGCTCAAGGAGCTGCCCGCCGGCGCGCCCGGCGAGGGACAGGGCGTCGTCGGCCGCGAGCACGGCCGGCCCGTGGCCGTGTCCACCGTCGACGGCACCACCTGCAAGGTCTCCGGCGTGTGCACCCACCTCGGCGGCGTGCTGCGCTGGAACGACGCCGAGCGCTCGTGGGACTGCCCCCTGCACGGGTCCCGGTTCGCCGCCGACGGGTCCCTGCTCGAGGGCCCCGCGGTGAAGGACCTGCCCCGGTCCGGGCACTGAATCCTGTCCCCGGACGCGCTGCCCGGAGGTCCTACTTCTTGGAGGAGGTCTCCTCGAGCTTCAGCGCCACGCCGATGGCGAAGAAGGTCGGGGTCCACTCGCCCACGAACAGGCCCCAGCGGTCGGCCTGGGGCTTGGACTTGCTCTTGCCGAGGCTGGCCGCCCACGAGAGGACGGACAGGCCGATGGAGGCGAAGCCCGCCGCGTAGGCGTGCTCGCTGCGGACACCAAGGTTCTGGATCGTGCTGATCATGGACGTACCTCTTTCCTGTGGTGGTCACCGCGAACGGTGAACTCCTCGAGCGGTGTGGCCCCAGTCTCACACGAAACGGGACAATAGGAAAGCAGGCTGACTATAAAGTCAGCCGAGTGCACCAGCGGGCCGGCTGTGACCCTCCGTCACCGGGGGGCGGGGTCGCTCGGTGGCGATGTGGGCAGATGTGGGGTCGCCCGAACGCCCATTAACAGATGCAAAAAACTGTTTCCTCATGCAAACTGATCCATACCCGACCCGGTGGTGACCACCACCCCGGTCGGGCGGACGTCGAACCGGTCGGGGGGCCGGTGGCGTCCTCGGCCCGGAGCGAAGGAGCATCCGGGCCGGGCCGATCATCTCTGGGGGGGAAACATGCTGCCATCCGTCGTGGGTGCTCTGCTGAGCACCGTCGTCCTCGTCTACGTCCTGTCGAACGCCGCCTACACGCGCCACAAGCGGTTCATCGTCGGCGCCAGGACGCTGCGCAGGGCCATCGTCGTCGTCTACTCGGTGCTGCTGCTGCTCAACCTGTGGTGCGCCACGATCATGCCCGTCACCCTGGTCTGCGACGCGATCGCGGTGGCGACTCTGGTCGCCACCGGAACCTTCGGCTTCGTCATCGCCGAGCGACGGATCCCCGCCACCACCGTGGTCGAGCGCCGGAGGGTGCTGGCCGTGGGGGCGCACCCGGACGACCTCGAGCTCGCCTGCGGGGCGACCCTGGCCAAGCTGGTGGACACCGGCCACGAGGTCCGCGGTCTGGTGATGAGCTCCGGCGAGGTCGGCGGCAACGTGGGTCTGCGCCCGGCCGAGGCCCAGCGCGGCGCCTCCTTCCTGGGACTCACGGGCCTGCGGGTGCACGACTTCCCGGACACGAAGCTGGAGACCGTGAGCAACGACATGGTGCGGGCCATCGAGGCCGCGATCCGGGAGTTCGAGCCGGACGTGATCTTCACCCACTCCGCCCATGACCAGCACCAGGACCACTACGCGGTGCACCAGGCCACCCTGCGCGCGGCCCGGGCCCACCACTCGATCCTGTGCTTCGAGTCCCCGTCGGTGACCCGCGACTTCGACCCGTCCGTGTTCGTGGACATCGACGGCTACGTCGACGTCAAGGTCGAGGCCGTGCTCTCGCACCGGGACCAGGCCGGCAAGCCCTACATGACTCCGGGGCGGGTCCGCGGCATGGCGGCCTTCCGCGGGGCGCAGGCGAAGAACACCAACGCGGAGGCCTTCGAGCCGGTCCGCCTGCTCGGCTCCGCGATCGGCGACCTCTGA
>NZ_JBISWK010000024.1:0-54971 GCF_044462205.1 Kocuria rhizosphaericola
TGTCGATGTCGAACGCAGTGGTCCAGGCCGTCGCGCCTGCCGTGCCGATCCCCCTGTCCACCGTCTTCTGGTCCGAGGTCGCGGGCACCGCGATGCTGCTGCTGCTCGGCTGCGGCGTCGTCGCCAATGCCGTGCTGCCGAGGACCAAGGGGCTCGGCGGCGGGTTCCTGATGATCAACTTCGGCTGGGGCCTGGGCGTGTTCGCCGGTGTCTACGTGGCCTACCAGTCCGGCGCCCACATCAATCCCGCCGTGACCGTGGGCCTGTGGGCCAGCGGGGCCGAGGAGTACGCCCCCGGTGTGGCCATCACCGTGGTCAGCACGCTCGTCTACTTCGCCGGCGAGCTCGTCGGCGGCATCCTGGGCGCCGTCGTGGCGTTCCTGGCCTACAAGAAGCACTTCGACGAGGAGATCGAGGAGGAGGTCCTCGGGGCGACGAAGCTCGCCGTGTTCTCGACCGGGCCGGCGGTGCGCTCCTACGGCTGGAACGTGGTCACCGAGGTGGTCGGCACCTTCGTCCTCGTCGCGGTGATCCTGCTGTTCGGCAACACCCCGTCCCAGCTCGGCCCGCTGGCCGTGGCCCTGCTCGTGGTCGGCATCGGCGCGAGTCTCGGCGGGCCCACGGGCTACGCCATCAACCCGGCCCGTGACCTCGGGCCCCGCATCGCCCACGCCCTGCTGCCGATCCGCGGCAAGGGCTCCAGCGACTGGGCCTACGCCTGGGTCCCGATCGTCGGCCCGGTCCTCGGCGCCCTGCTCGCCGGCGGCTTCTACCAGCTCTACTCCAACCCGCCGGCCTGAGGCCCGCACCCGCCCACCACCGCCCGACCCGTGCACGACACCACCACGAAGCGAGGTACCACCCATGAGCACCGACCAGAAGTACGTCATGGCCATCGACCAGGGCACCACGAGCTCCCGCGCCATCATCTTCGACAAGCAGGGCAACATCGTCAGCACCGGCCAGCTGGAGCACGAGCAGATCTTCCCGCGCGCCGGGTGGGTCGAGCACGACCCCCTGGAGATCTGGGTCAACGTCCGCAAGGTCGTCGCGGAGGCGGAGGCCAGCTCGGAGGTCAACGCCCGGGACATCGCCGCCGTCGGCATCACCAACCAGCGCGAGACCACCGTGGTGTGGGACCGCACCACGGGCAAGCCGGTCCACAACGCGATCGTCTGGCAGGACACCCGCACCCAGGCGCTCGTCGACGAGCTCGCCGGGGACGAGGGCACGGACCGGTACAAGGACCGGGTGGGCCTGCCGCTGGCGAGCTACTTCGCCGGTCCCAAGGTCACCTGGATCCTCGACAACGTCGAGGGCGCCCGCGAGGCCGCCGAGCGCGGCGACCTGCTCATGGGCACCACCGACTCCTGGCTCGTGTGGAACATGACCGGCGGGGTCGACGGGGGCGTGCACGTCACCGACGTCACCAACGCCTCCCGCACGATGCTGATGAACCTCGAGACGCTGGACTGGAACCCGGAGATCTGCGCCGACATGCGCATCCCCATGTCGATGCTGCCGGAGATCCGCTCCTCCTCCGAGGTCTACGGCAAGGGGCGCACCCGCGGCTTCCTCAAGGACGTGCCGATCTCCGGGATCCTCGGGGACCAGCAGGCCGCCATGTTCGGGCAGGCCTGCTTCGAGAAGGGCATGGGCAAGAACACCTACGGCACCGGCAGCTTCGTGCTCATGAACGTCGGCACGGAGGTGGTCCGCTCGGAGAACGGGCTGCTGAGCACCGTCTGCTACAAGATCGGCGACCAGGACGCGGTCTATGCCCTCGAGGGCTCCATCGCCGTGACCGGGTCCCTGATCCAGTGGCTGCGCGACAACCTCGGGATCATCGCCTCCGCGCCGGAGGTCGAGCCGCTGGCCGCGTCGGTGGAGGACAACGGCGGGGCCTACTTCGTGCCGGCCTTCAGCGGCCTGTTCGCCCCGCACTGGCGCCCGGACGCCCGCGGCGCCCTCGTCGGCCTGACCCGCTACGTGACCAAGGCCCACATCGCCCGGGCGGCCCTCGAGGCGACGGCCTACCAGTCCCGCGAGGTCGTCGAGGCGATGAACGCGGACGCCGGGGTGGACATCACCGAGCTCAAGGTGGACGGCGGCATGACCGCCAACGAGCTGCTCATGCAGTTCCAGGCCGACCAGCTGGGCGTGCCGGTCGTGCGCCCGGCGGTCACCGAGACCACGGCCCTCGGCGCGGCCTACGCGGCCGGCATCGCGGTGGGCTTCTGGTCCGGCACCGACGAGGTCACCGCGAACTGGGCGGAGGACACCCGGTGGGAGCCGGCGATGGAGGAGGATCGGCGCGGCAGGCTCTACCGCAACTGGCAGAAGGCCGTGACCAAGTCCTTCGACTGGGTCGACGAGGACGTCGACTGACGCCGTCCCCTCCGCGGGGACGGAGCGCCGCCCGGGCTCCCCGGGCGGCGCTCCGTAGCACGGGGCCCGGACAGGCACGGGAGCAGGGGCCAGGAGCAGGGACCGGCGTGCGCGGACCGGGGCGCGGAACGGCCCGCGCACACGCTATAGTGGAACGTCGGCCGGCAAGGCCCGTGCTCCCGCACGCCCGGCGCACCGCCTCAACCACGGTGCACGGCGCGCGGTCACGGCGCTTGCAGGACAGGAGGATTGCGGCTGATCCTCACCTCTCCGGCGGGACCGATCCCGTCCTCGGAGGCCGGACCGAACAGAACACGCTCCCCCCGCACCGGAGACCGGACGGGGGAGAGCACCGCATTGTGAAAGGTAAACGTGGCTAACAACACGCGTGCGCGCCGCCAGGTGCGCAAGTCCCGCGCCCTCGGGATCGCCCTGACCCCGAAGGCCGAGAAGTACTTCGAGCGCCGTCCCTACGGCCCCGGTGAGCACGGCCGTGCCCGCCGGAAGGCCGACTCGGACTACGCCGTCCGGCTGCGCGAGAAGCAGCGTCTGCGGGCGCAGTACAACATCCGCGAGAAGCAGATGCACATCGCCTACGTCGAGGCCAAGCGCCAGGAGGGCCAGACCGGTGAGAACCTGGTCGCCCTGCTGGAGTCCCGCCTGGACGCCCTGGTCCTGCGCTCCGGCTTCGCCCGGACCATGGCCCAGGCCCGCCAGATGGTCGTGCACCGCCACATCCTGGTGGACGGCGAGCGGGTGGACCGCCCCTCCTACCAGGTCAAGGAGGGTCAGCTGATCCACGTGCACGCCAAGTCGGAGAAGATGGTGCCCTTCCAGGTCGCCGCCGCAGGCGCGCACCAGGCCGTGCTGCCCGACACCCCGGGCTACCTCGACGTGCAGATCGAGAAGCTGCAGGCCAAGCTGGTGCGCAAGCCCAAGCGCGCCGAGGTCCCCGTGACCTGCGAGGAGCAGCTCGTGGTGGAGTACTACGCCCGCATGGCCTGATCCTGCGGGCTCCTGCCCCCGGGACACCCCGGAGGCAGGGCCTTCCCTGCGAAGAGCCCGCGGCGCCTGCGCCGCGGGCTCTTCCGTTCGGTACAGTTGATCCCCGGGCACCGCGCCGGTGCCCGTCCCCGCACGCCCGGGCGGTTCCGCCGCCCCGGCACCGTCGACCCGACCAGCAAGGAGCGCGCCGCCCCATGACCGGTGGAGAAATCGCAGGACTGCTCGCCGCGGGGGTGTTCGCCGTGCTGGTGCTCCTGCTCGCGGTGCCGATCCTCAAGCTCGGCAAGGTCTTCGACGAGCTGCGGCTGACGATCCGCTCGCTCAACAACGAGACCGTCCCCCTCATCGACGAGGTCACCCGCACCGTCTCGACCACCAACTCGCAGCTCGAGAAGGTGGACGGCATCACGACCAACGTCTCCGACGCCTCCGCGAACGTCTCCGCGCTGTCCTCCCTGGTGGCCTCCACCGTGGGCCAGCCGCTGATCAAGGTCGCCGCGTTCTCCCACGGCGTGCGCCGGGCGTTCACGGGCGACACGCCCACGGAGGGCTCCCACCGCGCCGACCGCTTCGGGGACGCGGACGGGCAGGCCCCCGGGACCCCGGGGGAGGACCGGCCATGAGCTTCTGGGGCCGGCTCGCCCTCGTGGCCGCCGGCGGGGTGCTCGGCGCCGCCGCCACACGGTTCGCCCGGTCACCCGGCCAGGACCTCTCCGTGCGCGAGGCCTCCGGCCCCGCCCGCACCCCCCGCGCCGGGGACTGGCGCTCCCGGCTCTACCGTTTCGCGGCCACCGTGCGGGCGGGCATGGACGAGCGGGAGGCCGAGCTGCGGGAGTCCTTCGGCGTGGCCGCGCCCCGGCCGTCGGCCCCCCGACTGGCCGCCCGGGACGCCGCCCCGCCGGTGCTCGACGGCACCGCGGCCGAGGCCGCGACGGACCCCACCGACCCCACGACACCCCCCTCGACCCACCGCGAAGGAAAGCACCGGTAATGCTGTCTCAGGAAATCACCAAGCGCTGGCTGGACTACTTCGAAGGCCAGGGCCACACCGTGGTGCCCTCCGCCTCGCTGATCTCCGCCCAGCCCGGTGCCATGTTCACGATCGCGGGCATGGTCCCGTTCATCCCGTACTTCCTCGGCCAGGAGACCGCCCCCTACCGGCGCGCCACGTCCATCCAGAAGTGCATCCGCACCCTCGACATCGACGAGGTGGGCAAGACCGCCCGGCACGGCACGTTCTTCCAGATGGCCGGCAACTTCTCCTTCGGGGACTACTTCAAGGAGAAGGCCATCCCCATGGCCTGGGAGCTGCTCACCGGGCCCGTGGACGAGGGCCGCTTCGGACTGGACCCGGACCGGCTGTGGATCACCGTCTACCAGGACGACGAGGAGTCCTACACGCTCTGGAAGGACACGGTGGGCGTGCCCGCCGAGCGGATCCAGCGGATGGGCCGGGACGAGAACTACTGGGACACCGGCCAGCCCGGTCCCGCGGGCCCCGACTCCGAGATCTTCTACGACCGCGGCCCCCGATACGGCCGGGAGGGCGGGCCGGCCGTCGACGACGACCGGTACATCGAGATCTGGAACCTCGTCTTCATGCAGTACCAGCGCGGAGAGGGCCCGGGCAAGGACTACGAGATCCTGGGCGACCTGCCCGAGAAGAGCATCGACACCGGCCTCGGCGTGGAGCGCCTGGCCATGCTCCTGCAGGGCGTCGAGAACTTCTACGAGACCGACCAGGTCCGGCCCGTCCTCGACCGGGCGGCCGAGCTCTCCGGGAAGCGCTATCGCGGCTCGGAGAAGCCGGAGGAGGAGGGCTACGACGACGACGTGCGGATGCGCGTGGTCGCCGACCACGTCCGCTCCTCGCTGATGCTCATCGCGGACGGCGTGAGCCCGTCCAACGAGGGCCGCGGGTACATCCTGCGCCGCCTGCTGCGCCGTGCGATCCGCGCGATGCGCCTGATGGGAGTCACCGAGCCCTGCCTGCCCGTGCTGCTGCCCGCGTCCCGGGACGCCATGCGCGGCGTCTACCCCTACGTGGCCGAGGACTTCGAACGGATCTCCCGGATCGCCTACGCCGAGGAGCGGGCGTTCCTGAAGACCATCGAGTCCGGGACCACCCGGCTCAACGAGGCGGTGGCCGGCGCCAGGCGGCAGGGGCGGACCGTGTCCGGTGCGGAGGCCTTCGCGCTGCACGACACCTACGGCTTCCCCATCGACCTCACCCTCGAGATGGCCGCCGAGGCCGGGGTCGCGGTCGACGAGACGGCGTTCCGCGGTCTCATGGAGGAGCAGCGCCACCGCGCGCAGCAGGACGCCCGCGCCAAGAAGGGCGCCCACGCCGACCTGTCGGTGTTCCGCCGGCTCGTCGACGAGGGCGGCTCGGTGTTCACCGGCTACACCCGGCTGGGCCACGAGACGGTGCTGCGCGCCCTGCTGCAGGACGGCGTGACCGTCCCCGCCGCGCCGGCGGGGACGCACGTCGAGGTCGTCCTGGACGAGACGCCGTTCTACGCCGAGGCCGGCGGCCAGGCCGCCGACCGGGGCACGATCGCCGGCGACGGCTTCGTGCTCGAGGTCACCGACGTCCAGCAGCCCGTGAAGGGGCTGTCCGTGCACCAGGCGGTCGTGCGCGAGGGCGAGGCCCTCTCCGGGGCCACGGTGCTCGCCCAGGTGGACGTCGCGCGGCGCCGGGCCGCCGAGGCCGCCCACACCGGCACCCACATCGTCCACGCGGCCCTGCACGACATCCTCGGGCCCGAGGCCGTCCAGCGCGGCTCCTTCAACAAGGAGGGCTACCTGCGCTTCGACTTCGCGTGGGGCGAGGGACTCGGCGAGGCCCAGCGCCAGGAGATCGAGGAGGTCTCCAACGCGGCGATCCACGCCAACCACGAGGTGGTCACCCAGGAGATGGCCCTCGCCGAGGCGAAGGCCATGGGCGCCATGTCCCTGTTCGGCGAGAAGTACGGGGACCGGGTGCGCGTGGTCGAGCTGAACGGCCCGTGGTCCCGGGAGCTGTGCGGTGGCACGCACGTGGGCGGCACCGCCCAGATCGGCTCGCTCACCCTGCTGACCGAGCAGTCCGTGGGCTCGGGCAACCGCCGCGTCGAGGCGCTCGTGGGCCTGGACTCGTTCCGGCACCTCGCCGCCGAGCGCACCCTCGTGAACCAGCTCACCGGCATGCTCAAGGTGCAGTCCACCGCGGAGCTGCCCGAGCGCCTCGCGGGCACCCTCGAGAAGCTGAAGACGGCCGAGAAGGAGCTCGCGGTCCTGCGCCGGGAGAAGCTCCAGGCGCAGGCCGGCTCCCTGCTCGACGGGGTGCGCCAGGTCGGACCGGTCAAGGTCCTCGCCCACGACATGGGCGAGGTCGCCGGGGCCGACGACGTCCGCTCGCTCGCGCTCGACCTGCGCGGCCGGATGACGGCCGAGCCGTTCGTCGTCGCCGTCACCGGCACCGCCAAGGGCCGGCCCCTGGTCCTCGTGGCCACCACGGAGGGCGCCCGCGACTCCGGGGTGCAGGCCGGCAGGCTCGTGCGCACCGCCGCCAAGGTCCTCGGCGGCGGCGGCGGCGGCAAGGACGACATCGCCCAGGGCGGAGGTCAGGACCCCGCCCAGGTCGGGGCCGCCCTGGACGCCGTGCTGTCCGACGTCGCCCGGGCGACGGGCGGCGCCGCCGCGTGAGCGACGCCTTCGCCCGGGGACGGCGGATGGGGGTCGACGTCGGCCTCGTCCGCGTCGGGGTCGCCCTGTGCGACCCCGACGGCATCCTCGCCACGCCGCTGACCACGCTGCGGCGCGACCCCCGGAAGGGCTTCGACGTGAAGCTGCTGGCCGGGCTGGTCCAGGAGCACGACGTCGTCGCCGTCTACGTCGGTCTGCCCCGCAGCCTCGACGGCGGGGAGAACGCCTCGACCGCGATGGCGCGCGACTACGCGGAGGCCCTCGTGCGGCGGCTGCGGGTGAAGGGCCGTGAGGTGCCGGTGCGCCTGGTCGACGAGCGCCTCAGCACGGTGGACGCCCACCGGGTGCTCCTGGAGGCCGGGGTCTCCCGCCGCGACCACATGGACAAGGTCGACCAGGTGGCCGCGGCCACCATCCTGCAGAGCGCCGTGGACCGGGCCAGGGCGACCGGCGCCGAGCCCGGCGCGCCGGTGGACCCGACGGTCCCCGGCGCCGCGGATCCCGCCGTCCCGCATAATGGGGGGGACCTCGACGGGCACGGTACCGTTGTGGCGCACGGCGGGCAGCCATCCACCGAGGCCGCGAACACGGCCGCGGACGCCGCCGGGGACACCGCCGGAGCGCCCGACCGGGCGCGGACGGCACCGTTGACGACCACCGATCCGGACGGAGAGCATTCGTGAGCGACGATCCGTACGACCAGTCGGCGTCCCGCCGACCCGAGGCGCCCCGCGAGTCGTCCGGCGGCGCCGGCGGTCTGGGCAGCCTGCTGGACGCCCCGTCGTCGCGGGAGTCCTCCTCGGGCCTGCGCGGCGTCTTCGAGCACGAGGAGCTCACCCCCGAGCAGGTCAAGCGGCGGCAGCGCCGCGGCCGCGTGTCCCTGACCACGGCCATCGCCCTGTTCCTGCTCGCCGCGCTGATCACCGTGTCCGTGCTCGGCTCCACCTTCGGGTGGTTCGAGGTCCGCGACTACCGCGGCGACGGCGAGGACCCCGTGACCTTCTCCGTGGCCGAGGGCGCCACCACCGGGCAGATCGCGGTGGCCCTCCAGGAGCGGGGGATCGTGGCGGACGCCGAGACGTTCGTGGACACCTACCAGGAGGAGCACGCCGAGCAGTTCATCCAGCCCGGCGAGTACGAGCTGCGCACGGAGATGAGCTCCGAGGCCGCCGTGGACGCGCTCATGGAGGAGGAGGAGGCCACCCACTACGCGGCGGTCAACCGGACCCTGCGGATGTCCGACGTGTTCGGCGTCCTCAGCGAGTCCACGGGCATCCCCGTCTCCGAGTTCGAGGCCTACGAGCGAGACACGGCGGCGTTCGGGATCCCCGGCCGCTTCCCGACCCTCGAGGGCTGGCTGCACCCGGGCGAGTACCGGTTCCCGCTGGACGCCACGGCGGAGGAGATCCTGCGCGCCATGGTGGACCGCACCCGGACGACCCTCGAGGACAACGGCGTCACCGGCGAGGACAGGATCTTCGAGGTGCTCACCATCGGCTCGATCATCGAGTTCGAGGTCCAGCCCGAGCACTACGACGTGGTGGCCGGCGCGATCCAGAACCGCCTCGACAACCCCGAGGGCGAGACCTCCGGGTTCATCCAGTCCGACGCGTCCGTGACCTACGGCCTCGACCGCCGCAGCTACGACTTCTCCGAGGAGGAGCGCCGCGACGAGTCCAACCGGTACAACACCTTCGCCAACCCGGGGCTGCCGGTGGGGCCGATCGGGTCCCCGGGCGACGCCGCCATCGCGGCGGCCGCCGACCCGCAGGACAACGACTACTACTTCTGGGTGACCGTGAACCTGGAGACGGGCGAGACGAAGTTCTCCGAGACCTACGCCCAGCACCTCGAGTACGTGGAGGAGTACAACCAGTGGTGCAGCGAGAACGAGGGCCGGTGCGGGTGAGCCCCGCCCGCGCCGCCGTGGTGGGCCACCCCATCGGGCACTCGAGGTCCCCGGACCTGCACCGCGCCGCGTACGCCGTGCTGGGCGAGGACGTGCACTACGACGCCCACGACCTGGTCGAGGAGCAGCTGCCGCCGTTCGTCGACGACCGCCGCGGCGACCCGGCCTGGCGCGGGCTGTCGGTGACGATGCCCCTGAAGTCGGTCGCCGCCGCGTGCGCCGACGAGCTGACGGGCCTCGGGGACGCGGTCGGCGCGGTCAACACCCTGCTCTTCCGCCCCGACGGGACGGTGCTGGGCCACAACACCGACGTCACGGGCATCGTCGGCGCGGTGCTCGCGGCGGGCGCGGTGCCGGACTCACCCCGGGCCGCCGTCCTGGGCGGGGGAGGCACGGCCACGGCCGCGGTCGCCGCCGCGCAGCTGCTCGGGGCCGCCTCCGTGGACGTCTTCGTGCGAGCCGCCGCCCGCGCCGGGCGCGCCGTCGAGGCGGGGCGCCGGCTCGGGATCCCCGTGCGCCTGCGGGCGTGGGACGAGGCGCCGGACCGCCTGGCCGGCTACGACGTGGTCGTCTCGACCCTCCCGCCGCACGGCGCGGACGAGCTGGCCGCGCAGCTGGAGGCCGGTTCCCCGGAGACCACGGGCGTCCTCCTGGACGCCGCCTACGACCCGTGGCCGTCGAAGGTCGCGGGGGCCTGGGCCCGGGCCGGGGGAGCGGTGGCCCCGGGACTCGATATGCTGATCTTCCAGGCGGTGGACCAGATCCGTCTGTTCACCGGCCGCGATCCGGGCACACCCCTGCCCCGCGAGCAGGACGTGATCGCCGCGATGTGCACGGCGGTGGGGCGGCCCATCCTCGCAGCCCCGTCCCTGCCCCGCCCCTGAGACCTGTCGGCGGCCGCGCCCTCCGGGCCCTGCCGCCGAGACCCCGAAACGGAAAGAGTTGTTATGTTGCGTTGGCTCACGGCCGGCGAGTCACACGGCGAGGCGCTCGTCGGGATCATCGAGGGCGTCCCGGCGGGGGTGAACCTGACCAGCCAGGACGTCCGCGACGCCCTGGCCCGCCGCCGGCTCGGCTACGGCCGCGGCGCGCGGATGAAGTTCGAGCAGGACCAGGTGCGCCTGCTCGGCGGCGTGCGCCACGGCGTGACCCAGGGCGGGCCGGTGGCGATCGAGATCGCCAACACCGAGTGGCCCAAGTGGCGCGAGGTGATGTCCGCGGACCCTGTGGACGCGGAGGTGCTCGAGGGCCGCGCCCGCAACGCCCCCCTGACCCGTCCCCGCCCCGGCCACGCCGACCTCACCGGCATGCAGAAGTACGGCTTCGACGAGGCCCGGCCCGTGCTGGAGCGGGCCAGTGCCCGGGAGACCGCCACGCGCGTGGCCCTCGGCGCCGTCGCCGCGAAGATCCTCGAGGCCCTGGACGTGCACCTCGTCTCCCACACGACGGCCGTGGGCGCCGTGAGCGCGCCGGTGGACGCCCCGCGCCCGCTGCCCTCCGACGTCCCCGGCCTCGACGCCGACCCCCTGCGCTGCTTCGACCCCGCCACGGCGGAGTCCATGGTGGCGGCGGTGGACGCCGCGCACAAGGACGGGGAGACCCTCGGGGGCGTCGTCGAGGTCCTCGCCTACGGTCTGCCCCCGGGACTCGGCTCGTACGTGCACTGGGACCGCCGGCTGGACTCCCGCCTGGCCGGGGCCCTGATGGGCATCCAGGCCATCAAGGGCGTCGAGGTCGGGGACGGCTTCCTGACCGCGGCCCGGCCGGGGTCCGAGGCCCACGACGAGATCTCCCGCGGCGCCGACGGCGTCGTGCGGCGCGTGAGCAACCGGGCGGGCGGGATCGAGGGCGGCATGTCCATCGGGGACGTCCTGCGCGTGCGCGCGGCCATGAAGCCCATCGCCACCGTGCCCAGGGCCCTGCGCACCGTCGACGTCGCCACCGGCGAGGCCGCCCGGGCCCACCACCAGCGCTCGGACGTCTGCGCCGTGCCCGCCGCGGGCGTGGTCGCCGAGGCGATGGTGGCCCTCGTGCTCGCCGACGCCGTGACGGAGAAGTTCGGCGGGGACTCGATCGCAGAGACCGCCCGCAACAAGGACGCCTACCTCGCCGCCATCCCGGAGACCCTGCACTCCTCCGGCGAGCTCGGGGCGTTCGAGGACGACGCCGCCGCGGCGCGCGGCGACCACATGGGCGACCCGCTCGTGGCGCCCGCCGAGACCGGGGAGGGCCAGGCGTGAACGCGCAGTTCCCCGCCCCGGCCGACGCCGCCGCGGTCCCGCAGCGGCCCGTGGTGCTCATCGGCCCCATGGCCGCCGGCAAGTCCTTCCTGGCCCTGCACATGTCCAAGTTCTACGGCTACGACTTCGTGGACGCCGACCAGGTCATCGTCTCCCGGTACGGCGTGATCTCGAGAATCTTCGCCGAGCACGGCGAGAAGTACTTCCGCGACCTCGAGGCGGACACCGTCGCCGAGATCCTGCGGGACCCCGACCACGCCAACGCGATCTTCTCCGTGGGGGGCGGCGCCCCCATGACCCCGTCCACCCGGGAGCTCCTGCGCCACGAGCTGGTCGCCTACCTCGAGGTGGACACCGAGACCGTGCTGCCCCGGATCAGCGGCAACCGGACCCGGCCCATGCTCCAACCGGACCCGGAGCGGCGCTGGCTGGAGCTCTACGAGTCCCGGCGCGCCTGCTACGAGGAGCTCGCCGACATCACGCTCGACGGCACCCACAACCGCCCTGTCGCGGAGATCGGCGCCGACCTCGAGGCGGAGCTCACCCGCCTGCGGTCCCCGCGGGCGGCCGGCGGCACCACCGAGAGCACCCAGGAGGTCCAGGCATGAGCGAGTCCGCTCCCCGCACCGTCACGACCATCTCCGTCACCGGGGACCGTCCGGCCGAGAACTACGACGTCCTCGTGGGCCACGGCCTGCTGGGGGAGGTCCCCCGCGTGCTCGGCGACCGGGTCCAGCGCGTGCTGGTCATCCACCCGAGGGCGCTGCGCAGCACCGGCGACGTGGTCATGGAGGAGCTGCGCGGCCAGGGGTACCAGGCGTTCACCGCCGAGATCCCGGACGCCGAGGAGGGCAAGCACGTCCAGGTGGCGTCCTTCTGCTGGCAGGTCCTCGGCCAGAACGACTTCACCCGCTCGGACGCGATCGTCTCCGTGGGCGGGGGCGCGGTCTCCGACCTCGCGGGCTTCGTGGCCGCGACCTGGCTGCGCGGCGTGCGCGTGGTGCACGTGCCCACCACGTTGCTCGGCATGGTGGACGCCGCCGTGGGCGGCAAGACGGGGATCAACACCGCCGAGGGCAAGAACCTCGTGGGTGCCTTCCACCCGCCCGCGGCCGTGCTGTGCGACCTCGACACGCTGAAGACGCTGCCGGAGAACGAGCTGCTCACCGGCATGGCGGAGGTCGTCAAGTGCGGCTTCATCGCCGACGAGCGGATCCTCGAGCTCATCGAGGCCCATCCGGAGGCGGTGCGCGACTCGCAGTCCGAGGTGGTGCGCGAGCTCGTGGAGCGCGGCATCCGGGTCAAGGCCGAGATCGTCTCCGGCGACCTGCGCGAGGCCGGCCGCCGCGAGGTCCTCAACTACGGGCACACCCTCGGGCACGCGATCGAGCACAACGAGCGCTACCAGTGGCGCCACGGCGCCGCGGTGTCGGTGGGGATGGTCTTCGCCGCGGAGCTCGCGCGCACCGCCGGCAGCCTCGCCGACGACGTCGTCGAGCGCCACCGCGACGTCCTGGGCTCCCTGGGCCTGCCGACCGCGTACCGGTGGGACCAGTGGCCGCGGCTGCTCGAGGTCATGAAGCGGGACAAGAAGACCCGCGGGAACCTGCTGCGCTTCGTCGTCCTCGACGCCGTGGGCAGGCCCCGCGTCCTCGAGGTCCCCGACCCCGCGATCCTCTTCGCGACCTACCAGGAGATCGCCGAGGGCGCGCCCAGCTAGACTGGTCCGCGGTCCGGGACGACACCCGCCTTCCGCGCCGACCTGCCGACTTCGCAGACAGACAGAGAGAGAACCTGTGGCTACCACGAACGACATCAAGAACGGCACCGTCCTGAAGCTGGAGGGCAACCTCTGGAACGTCATCGAGTTCCAGCACGTCAAGCCGGGCAAGGGCGGGGCGTTCGTGCGCACCAAGATGCGCAACATCACCTCCGGCAAGGTGGTCGACAAGACCTTCAACGCCGGCGCCAAGATCGAGACCGCCACGGTGGACCGCAGCGAGTACCAGTACCTGTACCAGGACGGCGCCGACTACGTCTTCATGGACAACAAGACCTACGACCAGATCACCGTCCCCGGTGAGGTCGTGGGCGACGCCGCCAACTTCATGCTCGAGAACCTCAACGCGACCATCGCGCTGCACGAGGGCGCCCCGCTCTACATCGAGCTGCCCGCGTCCGTGGTCCTCGAGATCACCTACACCGAGCCGGGCCTGCAGGGCGACCGCTCCACGGGCGGCACCAAGCCCGCCACCGTGGAGACCGGCTACCAGATCCAGGTGCCGCTGTTCCTCGAGCAGGGCACCAAGGTCAAGGTCGACACCCGCACGGGTGACTACCTGGGCCGCGTCAACGAGTGAGCGCCCGGGGCAAGGCGCGCCGGCGCGCCGTGGAGATCCTCTTCGAGGCCGAGCAGCGGCACGAGGACGCCCGCGAGGTCATGGAGCGGCGCCGGATGCACAGCGACTCGCTCGTCTCCCCGTACGCCGAGGAGCTCGTGCTCGGCGTCACGATGCGCCGCGGTGAGCTCGACGAGTACCTCGAGACGTACTCCCAGGGCTGGACCCTCGAGCGGATGCCGGCCGTGGACCGCAACGTGCTGCGCGTGGGCGCCTGGGAGCTGCTGTTCAACGACGACGTCCCGGACGGGGTCGCCGTGGCGGAGGCCGTGAACCTCGCCAAGGAGCTCGCGGGGGACGACTCCCCGCGCTTCGTCAACGGCCTGCTGGGCCGGCTGCAGAAGATGAAGCCGACCCTGCTGGGCTGAGCGGCCCGCCACCCGGAGCGCTATCATCGCGGGACCACGACCGGCCGTTCCGGGGAGGTCCGCGTGACAGCTCCCGCGCTGCGCCTGCAGGGCGTCTCGAAGCACTACGGGCCCGTGTGCGCGGTCGACCGCGTCTCCTTCGAGGTGCGCCCGGGGGAGCTCTACGCGCTGCTGGGGCTCAACGGGGCCGGCAAGACCACCGTGATGCGGATGGTCCTCGGCATGGTCCGCCCCGCGGCCGGCTCCGTCACGGTGCTCGGGCGCGGGCGCGGCGACCGGTCCGTCTGGGCCGAGGTCGGCTACCTCGTGGAGGCCGCCTCCGCCTATCCGGAGCTGACCGTGCGCGAGAACCTGGAGGTCGCCCGCAGGCTGCACCGGGTGCGGTCGCCGGGCGCGGTCGAGGACGCCGTGGAGCTCTTCGGACTGCGCGAGCACGCCGACCGCCGCGCCCGCGTCCTCTCCCTGGGCAACCTGCAGCGGCTGGCCCTGGCCCGGGCCGTGCTGCACCGGCCGTCCCTGCTGGTCCTGGACGAGCCGGTCAACGGCCTGGACCCGGCCGGTGTCGTCGAGGTGCGCACCCTGCTCGAGCGCCTCGCCCGTGAGCACGGGACCGCCGTGCTGCTCTCCAGCCACATCCTCGGCGAGGTCGCCCGCGTCGCCACCCGGATCGGGGTCCTGCACCGGGGCGGGCTGCTCGACGAGTTCGCCACGGCGGCCCTGCCCGACCGGGTCCGCCGCCACCTGGAGCTCACCACGCGCGACGACGCCCGCGCGGTGCGGGTGCTGGCCGCCGCCGGCTTCGCGTCCCGCCGCGGGCCCCGTGGCGTCGTGCTCGAGGAGGACCGCGCCACGGACCGGCCGGACACCGTGGCCGCCGCCCTGGTGCACGGCGGCGTGCCGCCCACGGGCCTCACGGTGGTCCACGAGGACCTCGAGGCCTACTTCCTGCGCCTGGTCGACGCGCAGCCCCCGGAGGCGCAGGAGCGGTCCGGTGCCCGGTGAGCTGGCGGCCGCGGTGCAGGCGGAGGCGCTGAAGCTGCGCCGCTCCCGGGTGCCGTGGGCGACCGTCGGGGCCGTCCTCCTCGCCGGTGCGGTCGGGGCGTTCTTCATGTTCGTGCTGCAGGACGCCGACCGGGCCCGGTCGCTGGGGCTGCTGGGGACCAAGGCCCAGCTCACGGGCGGCACCGCGGACTGGCCCGGGTACTTCTCCCTCACCGCGCAGACCGTCTCGGTGGGCGGGCTCATCATCTTCGGGACCGCCGCGATCTGGCTCTTCGGCCGGGAGTTCTCCGACCGTACCGCTGCCGACCTGCTGGCCCTGCCCACCTCCCGCACCGCCGTGGTGCTGGCCAAGCTGCTCCTGCTGCTGGCCTGGTGCGCCGCGCTCACCGTGCTCCTCGTGGCGCTCGTGCTCGTCCTCGGCGCGGCCCTCGGCCTGCCCGGGTGGTCGGGCGGGGCCGCCCTGCGCGGCGCCGGCGGCGTCCTCGGCACAGGTCTGCTGACGGCGGGCCTGGCCGTGCCGTACGGGCTGGCCGCGAGCGTGGGGCGGGGCTACCTGCCCGCCGTGGCTGTCCTGTTCCTCACCGTCCTCGTGGCGCAGGTGCTCGCCGCCGTCGGCCACGGCGCATGGTTCCCCTGGGCGGTGCCCGCCCTCCTCGCCGGCACCGCGGGACCGGCCCCCGCGGACACCGGCTGGGGCGGACCCCTGGGCGTCGTGCTCGTCGCCCTCGGCTCGGCGGCGGCCACCGCGGCGTGGTGGGAGCGGGCCGACCACAGCGCCTGACCCGGGCGGGGCCGCCCGGGGTGGCGGACGTCACGTGCGGCCCGGCGCGGGAGGGCCGCTGTGCTAGGTTGGGGCGAGCAAGCAACCTTTAAGTCCGTCCTGTGAGGCGGGGAAGGAGGCGGCACCCATGATCGACGACACCTCCACGGCCGGCCCCTCGACGGGACCCGCAGCCGCGCGCGTCATCCTCTCGGCAGCCGACATCGACCGCGCGCTGACGCGCATCGCCCACGAGATCCTCGAGGCCAACAAGGGCAGCTCGGACCTCGTCCTGCTCGGCATCCCGCGCCGCGGCTATCCGCTGGCCCAGCGGATCGCCGCCAAGATCGCCGCGACCGACCCCGGCTTCGACGCCGCCGCGAGCCTCGGCCAGCTCGACGTCACGATGTTCCGCGACGACCTGCGCAAGAACCCCGCCCGCGCCCCCCAGCCGACCCGCATCCCCGTGCAGGGCATCGACGGGCGCACCGTGGTCCTCGTCGACGACGTCCTGTACTCCGGGCGCACCGTGCGCGCCGCCCTCGACGCCCTCGTCGACGTCGGGCGCCCCCGCGTGGTCCGCCTCGCCGTCCTCGTCGACCGCGGCCACCGGGAGCTGCCCATCCGCGCCGACCACGTGGGCAAGAACCTGCCCACCTCCTCCCAGGAGAAGGTCCGGGTCCGCCTGGCCGAGACCGACCCGGAGCCGCGACCCGCCGAGAACGCCGACTGCGTGGTCATCGAGACCACCGCCCCGGGGGCCGGCGCATGAGGCACCTGCTGTCCACGAAGGACCTCTCCTACGACGCCGCCCTGACGGTCCTGGACACCGCGGACCAGATGGCCGCCGTGGGCCAGCGCTCCGTCAAGAAGCTCCCCGCCCTGCGTGGCCGCACCGTGGTCAACCTCTTCTTCGAGGACTCGACCCGCACCCGCATCTCGTTCGAGACGGCCGCCAAGCGGCTGTCCGCGGACGTCATCAACTTCTCCGCCAAGGGGTCCTCGGTCTCGAAGGGGGAATCGCTCAAGGACACCGCCCAGACCCTCGCGGCGATGAGCGCCGACGCCGTGGTGATCCGGCACTCCGCCTCCGGCTCCCCGCAGCAGCTCGCCGAGTCCGGCTGGATCGACGCCCCCGTGGTCAACGCCGGCGACGGCACCCACGAGCACCCCACCCAGGCCCTGCTCGACGCCATGACGCTGCGTCAGCACCGCGCCCGCACCGAGGGCCGCGAGAGCACCCGCGGACTCGACCTCGAGGGCATGCACGTGGTGATCGTCGGCGACGTCCTGCACTCCCGGGTGGCCCGCTCCGACCTGTGGCTGTTCACCACCCTGGGCGCCCGCGTCACGTTCGTGGCCCCGCCCACCCTGTTGCCCGTGGGCATCGCGGACTGGCCGTGCCGGGTGGTCTTCTCGCTCGACGAGGCGCTGGAGCCCGCCCCGGACGCCGTGATGATGCTGCGCGTGCAGCGCGAGCGCATGCACGCCGCCTTCTTCCCGACCGCCCAGGAGTACGCCCGGGAGTGGGGGCTGACCCCCGAGCGGGTCGCGGCCCTCGACGACGCCGGGGCGACCACGGCGATCATGCACCCCGGACCCATGAACCGCGGGCTGGAGATCTCCTCGGCGGCGGCGGACTCCCCGCGCTCCACGGTCCTGGACCAGGTGCGCAACGGCGTCTCCGTGCGGATGTCGGTGCTCTACCTGTTGCTGTCCGGCGACGACCTCGACCCCACCTCGACCCCGCACCCCCAGGAGCGCTGACCTCTCGTGACCTCGTACCTCATCCAGGGCGCCCAGCTGCTCGGCGAGCAGACCGCCGACATCCTCGTCGAGGACGGCGTGATCCGGCGCATCGGCCCCGACCTCGCCGCGGAGGCGGGCGGCGCACGCCTCGTGGACGCCTCCGGGCTCGTGGCCCTGCCCGGTCTCGTGGACATCCACACGCACCTGCGCGAGCCGGGCCGGGAGGACGCCGAGACCGTCGAGACGGGCACTCGGGCGGCCGCGCTCGGCGGCTACACCGCTGTCTTCGCGATGGCGAACTCCGATCCCGTGGCGGACACGGCCGGTGTCGTGGAGCAGGTCCACGAGCTGGGCCGCACCGCGGGCTGGGTCGACGTCCGTCCCGTGGGCGCCGTGACCGTGGGCCTCAAGGGCGAGCGGCTGTCCGAGATCATGGCGATGGCCGAGTCCCGCGCCGGCGTGCGGATGTTCTCCGACGACGGCATGTGCGTGCACGACCCCGTGCTGATGCGGCGGGCTCTCGAGTACGTCAAGGGCTTCGACGGCGTCGTGGCCCAGCACGCCCAGGAGCCGCGGCTGACCGAGGGCGCCCAGATGAACGAGGGCTCCGTGTCCGCCGAGCTCGGGCTGACGGGCTGGCCCGCCGTCGCGGAGGAGGCCGTCATCGCCCGCGACGTCCTGCTCGCCGAGCACGTCGGTTCCCGCGTGCACATCTGCCACCTCTCCACCCGGGGCTCCGTGGACATCGTCCGCTGGGCCAAGCAGCGCGGCATCGACGTGACCGCCGAGGCCACCCCGCACCACCTGCTGCTCACCGACGAGCGGGTCCGCAGCTTCGACCCGGTGTACAAGGTCAACCCGCCGCTGCGCACGGACGAGGACGTGCAGGCCCTGCGCGAGGCCGTGGCCGACGGCACCATCGACGTGATCGGCACCGACCACGCGCCGCACCCGGCCGAGGACAAGGAGTGCGAGTGGTCGTGCGCGGCCAACGGGATGACCGGGCTCGAGACCGCGCTGTCCGTGGTCCAGCTGAGCCTCGTCGACACCGGCCTCCTGACCTGGCGCGACGTCGCCCGGATCACCTCCGCGACCCCTGCCCGGATCGGCCGCCTCGCCACTCAGGGCCGGCCGCTCGCCGAGGGCGAGCCGGCGAACATCACCCTGTGGGACCCGGCGGCGACCACCGTGGTGGACCCCGCCCGGCACGCGTCCAAGGGCCGCAACAGCCCCTACCGCGGCATGGAGCTGCCCGGCGCCGTCCGGGCCACCTTCTTCCGCGGCCACCCCACCGTCCTCGACGGGAAGCTCCACGCCCCCGCCCCGGCGCCCGCCGCCTGACCGCTCCGACCCCTTCCACCGCCCGGAGGCCCCCGTCCCATGGACCAGCTCACCACCGTGCTCGTCACGGTCATCCTCATCGCCGTGATCTTCGCCCTGCTCCGCCGGGGCTGGACCACGCGCGTGCGACGCCAGTCGGGGATCGCCGCGCCGGCCGAGCCGCCCGCGGGGATCGAGGAGCGCGAGCCCCGGCTCGTGGTCCCGGGCATGTACGTGAGCACCACGGAGACCGGCGCCCCGCTCGAGCGGATCGCCGCCCACGGGCTGGGCGTCCGCGCCCGGGCGACGGCCCTGGTCCTCGACGACGGCGTGCTGTTCGACCGGCAGGGCGCCCCGGCCCTGTTCGTCCCCGCCGCGGACGTCGTGGCCGTGGGAACCAGCTCCGGGATGGTCGGCAAGTTCGTGGAGAAGGACGGGCTCGCCGTGCTCACCTGGTCGCTGGGCTCCACCGTGGTGGACACCGGCTTCCGCACCCAGCGGGCCGAGGACAAGCAGCGCCTCCTGGCCGCCGTGGAGGCGATCGTCCCGGCACCGCACTCCTGACCCGCCGGCGGCACCCCGCCGCCGCCACGCCTTCCCGACCCGCAGACCTGAACGTGAGGACGACCTTGACCTCGATCACCACTGAATCCGCCGTGCTCGTGCTGGAGGACGGCCGCGTCTTCCGCGGCCGCGCCTACGGCGCGCTCGGCACCGCCCTCGGCGAGGCCGTGTTCTCCACCGGCATGACCGGCTACCAGGAGACCATCACCGACCCCTCCTACGCCGGCCAGCTCGTCGTGCAGACCGCCCCGCACATCGGCAACACCGGCGTCAACGCCGCCGACGCCGAGTCCCGCCGGATCTGGGTGTCCGGCTACGTCGTGCGCGACGCGGCCCGCCGCCCGTCCAACTGGCGCTCCGAGGGCTCCCTCGACGAGCAGCTGGCCGCGCAGGGAGTCGTCGGCATCCAGGACGTCGACACCCGGGCCATCACCCGCCACCTGCGGGACCGCGGCGCGATGCGCGGCGGGATCTTCTCCGGGGACGCCGCGCTGCGCCCCGACGCCGAGCTCGTGGCCGAGGTCGGCGCCGCCGAGCGGATGGAGGGACGCCGGCTCGCCGAGACCGTCTCCGCCGCGGAGGCCTACGTCGTCGAGCCCGCCGAGCACGGCTGGACCGGCGAGGTGCTGCACGACCTCGTGGCGGTGGACCTGGGCATCAAGTCGATGACCCCGCACCGCTTCGCCGAGCGCGGGGTGCGCGTGCACGTGGTGCCCGCCGACACCGGCTTCGAGCAGATCAGGGCCCTGGCCCCGCGCGGCGTGTTCTTCTCCAACGGCCCCGGCGACCCCGCCACCGCCGAGCGGCAGATCGAGACGCTGCGCGAGGTGCTGCGCGCCGGCATCCCGTTCTTCGGCATCTGCTTCGGCAACCAGCTGCTCGGCCGGGCTTTGGGCTTCGGCACCTACAAGCTCGTCTTCGGCCACCGGGGGATCAACCAGCCGGTGCTGGACCGGAAGACCGCGCGCGTGGAGATCACCGCCCACAACCACGGCTTCGCCGTCGACGCGCCCCTGGACGGCCCGGTCGAGGCGCCCCTGGGGGAGTTCGGACGCGTCGAGGTCAGCCACGTGTGCCTCAACGACGACGTGGTGGAGGGGCTCAACTGCCTCGACCTGCCCGCGTTCTCGGTGCAGTACCACCCGGAGGCCGCCGCCGGCCCGCACGACGCCTCCTACCTCTTCGGCCGGTTCATCGAGCTGATGGACAGCCACCGGGACGGCCGCGCCGACCCGACCATCGACAACGCCGTCCCCGGCGGCGCCCAGAGCGCACAGGACGCACAGGAAGAAGGGCAGAACTGACATGCCGCGCAGGACAGATCTCACCAGCGTTCTGGTCATCGGCTCCGGGCCGATCGTCATCGGGCAGGCCGCGGAGTTCGACTACTCGGGCACGCAGGCCCTCCGGGTGCTCAAGGAGGAGGGCCTGCGGGTGATCCTCGTGAACTCCAACCCGGCGACCATCATGACCGACCCCGAGTTCGCCGACGCGACCTACGTGGAGCCCATCACCCCCGAGGTGGTGGAGAAGATCATCGCCAAGGAGCGCCCCGACGCCCTGCTGCCCACCCTGGGCGGTCAGACCGCGCTCAACACGGCGATCGCCCTCGACGGCAACGGCGTGCTCGAGAAGTACAGCGTGGAGCTGATCGGCGCCAACGTCGAGGCCATCAACCTCGGCGAGGACCGCGAGAAGTTCAAGGGCGTGGTGGAGCGCTGCGGCGCCGAGTCCGCCCGCTCGGTCATCGTGCACTCCATGCCCGAGGCCCTGGCCGCGGCCGAGGAGCTGGGCTACCCCATGGTGGTCCGCCCGTCCTTCACGATGGGCGGCCTGGGCTCGGGGATGGCCTACGACGAGGAGGACCTGCACCGCATCGCCGGCGCCGGCATCCAGTACAGCCCGACCTCCGAGGTGCTCCTCGAGGAGTCCATCCTCGGCTGGAAGGAGTACGAGCTGGAGATGATGCGCGACAAGCACGACAACGTCGTGGTCGTGTGCTCCATCGAGAACTTCGACCCGGTCGGGGTGCACACCGGGGACTCGATCACCGTGGCCCCGGCCATGACGCTGACCGACCGCGAGTACCAGAACCTGCGGGACATCGCGATCGCCGTGATCCGCGAGGTCGGCGTCGACACCGGCGGGTGCAACATCCAGTTCGCGATCGAGCCGGACACCGGCCGCGTCGTCGTCATCGAGATGAACCCGCGGGTCTCCCGCTCCTCGGCCCTCGCCTCGAAGGCCACCGGCTTCCCGATCGCCAAGATCGCCACGAAGCTGTCGCTGGGCTACACCCTCGACGAGATCCCCAACGACATCACCCGCAAGACCCCGGCGTCCTTCGAGCCGACGCTGGACTACGTCGTCGTGAAGATCCCGCGCTTCGCGTTCGAGAAGTTCCCGGCCGCGGACCCCACGCTGACCACCACCATGAAGTCCGTGGGCGAGGCCATGGCGATCGGGCGCAACTTCACCGAGGCGCTGCAGAAGGCCATGCGCTCCCTCGAGCAGAAGGACTCCAGCTTCTCGTTCGTGCGCCCCGAGCTCGACGACGACGCCCTGGCGCGGCTCGTCGACGCCACGCGCACGCCCACCACGGAGCGCATCCGGCAGGTCCAGCAGGCCCTGCTGGCCGGCGCGTCCGTGGAACGGCTCTACGAGGCCACGGGCATCGACCCCTGGTACCTCGACCAGCTGGTGCTGCTCAACGAGGTCGCCGACGTCGTGCGCCAGGACGGCGACCTCACGGTCCGCACCCTGCGCCTGGCCAAGCGGCACGGCTTCTCCGACGCGCAGATCGGCGAGCTCGCCCACCTGGCCGAGGACGTGGTGCGCGGCGTGCGCCACGCGCTGGGCATCCGCCCGGTGTTCAAGACCGTCGACACGTGCGCGGCGGAGTTCGAGGCGTTCACCCCCTACCACTACTCCTCCTACGACGAGGAGAACGAGGTGGGCCGGCACGAGCGTCCCTCGATCATGATCCTGGGCTCCGGGCCGAACCGGATCGGGCAGGGGATCGAGTTCGACTACTCCTGCGTGCACGCGTCCATGGTGCTGCGCGAGGCCGGGTACGAGACCGTCATGGTCAACTGCAACCCGGAGACCGTCTCCACCGACTACGACGTCTCCACGCGGCTGTACTTCGAGCCGCTGACCTTCGAGGACGTCATGGAGGTCGTCGAGACCGAGCGGCGCACCGGCGGGCTGCTCGGGGTGTTCGTGCAGCTGGGCGGACAGACCCCGCTCAAGCTCGCCGCCCAGCTCAAGGCCGCGGGGGTGCCGATCCTCGGCACCACCCCGGAGGCCATCGACCTCGCCGAGGACCGCGGGGAGTTCGCCCGCGTGCTCGGCGAGGCCGGCCTGCGCCAGCCGAAGAACGGCACGGCGTCCACCTTCGCGGACGCCAAGCGGATCGCGGACGACATCGGCTACCCGGTGCTCGTGCGCCCCTCGTACGTGCTCGGCGGCCGCGGCATGGAGATCGTCTACGACGAGCCCGCCCTGGCCCGCTACCTGCAGAACGCCACCGAGGTCTCGTCCTCGCGGCCCGCGCTGATCGACAAGTTCCTCGAGGACGCCATCGAGATCGACGTGGACGCCCTCTACGACGGCCGGGAGCTCTACGTGGGCGGGGTCATGGAGCACCTCGAGGAGGCCGGCATCCACTCCGGCGACTCCGCGTGCACCCTGCCCTCCATCACCCTCGGCCCGGACGTGGTCGAGCGCGTGCGCGAGGCCACCCTGGCCATCGCCTGCGGCGTGGGCGTGTGCGGGCTCATCAACATCCAGTTCGCCGTGGCCTCCGACATCCTCTACGTCATCGAGGCCAACCCGCGGGCCTCCCGCACCGTGCCGTTCGTCTCCAAGGCCACGGGCGTGCAGCTGGCCAAGGCCGCGGCCCTGATCGGCACCGGCACGACCATCGCCCAGCTGCGGGCCCAGGGGCACCTGCCCCAGCGGATCGACGGGAGCACGCTGCCGGCCTCGGCCCCGGTGGCCGTGAAGGAGGCCGTCCTGCCCTTCGCGCGGTTCCGCACCGCCGAGGGGGCCGTGGTCGACTCCCTGCTCGGCCCGGAGATGCGCTCCACCGGCGAGGTCATGGGCCTGGACAAGTACTTCGACACCGCCTTCGCCAAGGCCCAGGCCGCGGCGAACGTCTCCCTGCCCACGTCCGGGCGGATGTTCGTCTCGGTGGCCAACAAGGACAAGCGCTCCTCGATCGCCTACGTGCGGATGTTCCGCGACCTGGGCTTCGAGATCCTCGCCACGGGCGGGACCGCCGACGTGCTGCGCCGCAACGGCATCGAGTCCACCGTGGTCCGCAAGATCCGGGAGACGGCCCCCGGTGAGCGGACCATCGTGGACCTCATCGCGGACGGGGAGATCGACCTGATCTTCAACACGCCGGCCGGCGGTGCCGCCCGCGGGGACGGCTACGAGATCCGCGCCGCGGCCACCAGCGTGGGCGTGCCGCTGATGACCACGGTCTCCGTGCTGGGCGCCGCGTTGCAGGCCGTCACCGCGCTGCGCTCCTACACGTGGGACGTGACGAGCCTGCAGGAGCACGAGCAGCGCCTGGAGGCGCTCCTGCGCGCCGACGAGCCCGAGGTCGTGCGTGCCTGAGCCCGCCGCCCCGGCGCCCTCCGCGCCCGGCCGCACGCCCTTCGGCGCGCGGCTGGGCGCGGTGATGGACGAGCACGGCCCCCTGTGCGTGGGCGTCGACCCGCACCCGGGCCTGCTGGACGCGTGGGGCCTGCCCCGCTCCGCCGAGGGCCTGCGCCGGTTCACGCTGACGGTCCTGGAGGCGGCCGCCGGCCACGCCGCCGCGCTCAAACCCCAGGTGGCGCTGTACGAGCCGTACGGCGCCGCCGGGTTCGCCGTGCTCGAGGAGCTGCTCGCGCAGGCGCGGCAGGCGGGCCTGCTGACCGTCGCCGACGCCAAGCGCGGAGACATCGGCTCCACGATGGAGGCCTACGCGGCCGCGTGGCTGGGGGAGGGGTCCCCGCTCGCGGCGGACGCCGTGACGCTGAGCCCGTACCTCGGCTTCGAGTCGCTGCGCCCGGCCCTGGACCTGGCCGCCCGCACCGGCCGCGGCACGTTCGTGCTGGCGCTCACCTCCAATCCCGAGGGCCGCTCCGTCCAGCACGTCGGGGGCCAGGAGTCGGTGGCGGGATCCGTGTGCGCCGCGGCCGCGGCCGAGAACGCCCGGCTCCTCGGGGCCGGGGGCGGGCCCGCCGCCCGGGCCGGCCTGGGCTCCTGCGGACTCGTGGTGGGCGCCACGGTCGGCAACGCCCTGACCGAGCTGGGCATCGACCTCACGGCCGTGCGCGGCCCGCTGCTCGCCCCCGGCTACGGCGCGCAGGGCGCCCGCGCCGAGGAGCTCCCGGCCGTGTTCGGCGCCGCGGCCGGCCAGGTGCTCGCGGCCTCGAGCCGGGCCATCCTGCGCCGCGGACCGGACGCCGCGGCGCTGCGGGAGGCCGTCCGCCGCTCCGCCGGGGAGCTGGCGGTCGCGCTGGGCTGAGCCCCGGATCCCTCCCCGCGGACGCTCCGCCCCGGTCCCCGGCGACGACACCCCTGGTCACGCCCCGGTCGTGTCGCGTGGCAGAGCATCGATCTTCATGTAGTTTCTTTAGCAAACGGGCTGTCCGTCCTCTCGTGGGACGGGGGCTGCAGTCCGTGGCGACGAGGAGGAACCACATGGCACTGCGTCCGTTGACCGATGAGGAGCGAGCCGCCGCGCGGGAGAAGGCAACCAGGGCACGGACGGCGCGCGCCGACGTGAAGAAGGGGCTGCGCGAACGCCGCCTGACGGTCGCCGAGATCCTCGACCGCGCGGACCGGGACGAGGCCGTGAGCCGGCTGAAGGTCTCGGACCTGCTCGAGGCCACCCCCGGCATCGGCAAGGTCCGTTCCGCGGCCATCATGGACGAGATCGGCATCGCCCGCACCCGGCGGCTGCGCGGGCTCGGCGTGCACCAGCGCAAGGCGCTCATCGAGCACCTCGACCGCTGAGGCCCGCGGGCGGGGCGCGGGGGCCCGGGCGCGATCCGATAGATTGGGGGAAACACCCCAGTCCCAGGAGGATGCCCGTGAGCCCCGACGCGCCCCGCGCCGCGCGCCCGTCCCTGACCGTGCTCGCCGGACCCACGGCCGTGGGCAAGGGCACGGTCTCGACCTACGTCCGGGACCACTACCCCCAGGTGTGGCTGTCCGTGTCCGCGACCACCCGGGACCCCCGCCCGGGGGAGATCGACGGCACCCACTACTTCTTCGTCTCCGACGAGGAGTTCGACGCGATGGCCCGCGACGGCCAGCTGCTGGAGTGGGCCGTGGTGCACAACTCGCACCGCTACGGCACGCTGCGCTCCACCGTGGAGCAGGCCCTCGAGCGCGGGCGCAGCGTCCTGCTCGAGATCGACCTGCAGGGCGCCCGCCAGATCCGCAACACCATGCCGGAGGCCAACTTCGTGTTCCTCGCCCCGCCCAGCTGGGACGAGATGGTCGCCCGGCTCGTCGGCCGGGGCACCGAGACGGCCGCGGAACAGCGGGTCCGGCTGGAAACCGCTAAACTGGAGCTCGCGGCAGAGCCGGAGTTCGACCACACCGTGATCAACGACCGGGTCGAGCGCGCCGCCGCCGAACTCGTGCAGCTCATGGGGGTCGACCCCGAGCAGGCATCCTGATACCCGTCCACCCCGTCTGGAGCAATCGCTTGTCTACCCACACCGAAGGCATCATCAACCCGCCGATCGACGCCCTGCTGAAGAAGTCCGACTCCAAGTACGGGCTCGTGATCTTCGGCGCCCGCCGGGCCCGGCAGATCAATGCCTACTACTCGCAGCTGCACGAGGGCCTGTTCGAGTACGTCGGTCCCCTCGTGGACACCCAGCTCAACGAGAAGCCGCTGTCGATCTCGTTCCGCGAGATCGACGAGGGCCTCATCGAGGGCCGCCCGGTCGAGCACGCCGGGTTCGCCGAGAACGGTCAGCTCACCACGGAGGCCGACCTCGCCGCCGACGTCTTCGGCGCCGACTTCTTCGCCCAGGGCACCGAGGAGAGCGCCGTGGACTTCTCCGCGGACGCCGCCTTCTCCGGCGGCACCTCGGTGGACTTCTCCTCGGGCTCCGAGGCCCCGGCCGAGCCGCTGGGCGACCTGCCCGGCAGCGGCGAGGACAACACCGCCGACGGCGCCGGCGACGCCGCGGACGCCGCTCCGGAGGAGCCGGGGCGGGAGCCCGGGGACCTCCGGGACCTGTGAGCCGGCCGGCACCCCAGCGACGGGGCGCGGCGGCATGAGGATCGTCCTCGGCGTCGGCGGGGGCATCGCCGCGTACAAGGCGGCGCTGCTGCTGCGGCTGTTCACCGAGAGCGGCCACACGGTGGTGCCCGTCCCCACCGAGGCCGCACTGCGCTTCGTGGGCGCCCCCACCTGGGAGGCGCTCTCGGGCCAGCGGGTCAGCACGGACGTCTTCGACCGGGTCGAGGAGGTCAACCACGTCCACCAGGGCCAGGCCGCCGATCTCGTCGTCGTCGCCCCGGCGACCGCCGACCTGCTGGCGCGAGCCGCCCACGGGCACGCCGACGACCTGCTGACCACCACGCTGCTCGCCACCCGCGCCCCGGTGCTGTTCGCCCCGGCGATGCACACCGAGATGTGGCTCAACCCCGCCGTGCAGGCCAACGTCGCGGTGCTGCGCGCCCACGGGCACACCGTCCTGGAACCGGCCGACGGACGGCTCACCGGACCCGACTCCGGCCCCGGCCGGCTGCCCGAGCCCGAGGTCGTCCGTGACGCCGCGCTGGCCCTTGCCGGCCGCGGTGACACCTCCGGCGGCCCGCTGGCCGGCACGCGGGTGCTCGTGAGCGCGGGCGGCACCCGCGAGCCCCTCGACCCCGTCCGGTTCCTGGGCAACCGCTCCTCCGGCAAGCAGGGCGTGGCGATCGCCGCCGCCGCCCGGGACGCCGGCGCCGCGGTGACGCTCGTGGCCGCGCACCTGGAGACCCCGGTGCCCGCCGGTGTCGAGGTCGTGCACGCCGGCACCGCCGAGCTGCTGCGCCGGGCCTGCGTGCGCGCCGCGGTGCGCGCCGACGTCGTGGTGATGGCCGCCGCGGTGGCCGACTACCGCCCGGCCCGGATCGCCGACGCCAAGCTGAAGAAGGCCGAGGACGGGTCCAACCCCGTGATCGAGCTGGTGCGCAACCCCGACGTCCTGCGGGAGCTCGTGGACCTGCGCAACACCGCCCGGCGCCGTCAGCTCCTCGTCGGCTTCGCCGCCGAGACCGGTGACGCCGAGACCGACCCGCTGACGTTCGGGCGACAGAAGCTCGTGCGCAAGGGGTGCGACCTGCTGGCCGTGAACCACGTGGGGGAGAACCTGGTGTTCGGCCAGGACACCACCGCCCTGACCGTGCTCAGCGCCGACGGCACCCCCGAGCAGCTCCTGGAGGGGTCCAAGGCGGACGTGGCCCGCGGGCTCGTGGCGCGGATCGCGCAGGAACTGGCCGGCGCCCGCGCCTGAACCGGCCGCGTCCGTCCCTCTGCCGACCGCGTTCGCCGCCGGTCCCGACGGGCCCGAGCCGGGGCGGCGCTGCGCCGTCCGGGCCGCCCGGTAGTGTGGTCTCCCGTGAGCGAGACGACCCAGCACCTGAGACTGTTCACCTCCGAGTCCGTCACGGAGGGACACCCCGACAAGATCTGCGACCAGATCAGCGACTCCATCCTGGACGATCTGCTGCGCCAGGACCCCGAGTCCTCCGTGGCGGTCGAGACCATGGTGACCACGGGGCTGGTCCACGTCGCCGGCGAGGTGAAGACCCGCGGGTACGTGGAGATCCCCAACGTGGTGCGCAAGACCCTGCTGGACATCGGCTACAACTCCTCGGTGCACGGCTTCGACGGCGAGTTCTGCGGGGTGTCGATCAGCGTGGGGGAGCAGTCCCCGGAGATCTACGAGGGCGTGTTCCAGTCCCTCGAGGTCCGCGAGGGCACCGCCCGCGACGCCCGCGACGCCCAGGGCGCCGGGGACCAGGGCATCATGTTCGGATACGCGTCCGACGAGACCGAGGTGCTGATGCCGGCGCCGATCTTCATCGCCCACCGCCTCTCCGAGCAGCTCACCCGCGTCCGCAAGACCGCCGTGCTGCCGGGCCTGCGCCCCGACGGCAAGACGCAGGTCACCCTCGGCTACGACGGCCACCGGCCGGTGGCCGTGGACACCGTGGTGGTCTCCTCCCAGCACGTCGAGGGCTACGACCTCGACCAGCTCGCCTCCGACCTGCGGCAGAGCGTGATCACCCCCGTGCTCGAGGACACCGGGCTGGACCTGTCCGGGACCCAGATCATCATCAACCCGGCCGGCAACTTCGTGCGCGGCGGCCCCGTCGGGGACGCCGGCCTGACCGGGCGCAAGATCATCGTGGACACCTACGGCGGCATGGCCCGCCACGGCGGAGGCGCCTTCTCCGGCAAGGACCCCTCGAAGGTCGACCGCTCCGCGGCCTACGCGATGCGCTGGGTGGCCAAGAACGTGGTGGCGGCCGGCCTGGCCGACCGCGTGGAGGTCCAGGTCGCATACGCGATCGGGCGCGCCGCCCCCGTGGGCCTCTACGTCGAGACCTTCGGCACCGAGAAGGTCGACCCCGTGCGGATCGAGCGCGCCATCGACGAGGTCTTCGACCTGCGGCCGCTGGCCATCATCGAGGACCTCGACCTCAAGCGCCCCATCTACGCGCGGACCGCCGCGCACGGGCACTTCGGCCGCCCCGAGCCCGAGTTCACCTGGGAGCGCACCGACCGCGTCGCGGACCTGCGGTCGGCCGCCGGGATCTGACCGTGGACCCGGAGGACCCCGGGGCAGCCGCGGAGGGCCCGCGGCAGCTGTCGCTCCTCTCGGGTTTCCCGCCCCTGCCGCCGCGTGCGGACGCGAAGGGCGTGGGCGCGGTCCGGCCGGCCGAGCACGACCCCGTGGCCCGGGTGCTGCTGGACACCCACGTCCCGCACCTGGACCGGCCGTTCGACTACCTCGTGCCGGCCGAGCTGGCCCAGGCGGCCGTGCCGGGCGCCCGCGTCAAGGTCGGCTTCGGGGGCCAGGAGCTGACGGGCTACGTGCTCGAGCGCACCGCCGACTCCGAGGTCATGCACCGGATCCAGCCCCTGCGCCGGGTGATGTCCCCGCTGCCGGTGCTTGCCCCCGAGATCGCGAGGCTGGCCGAGGACGTCGCCGCCCGCTCGGCCGGCACCGCCGCGGACGTCGTCCGGGTGGCCGTCCCGCCCCGGGTCGCCCGCGTCGAGAAGGAGGTCGAGCAGCGGCTGGCCGAGGCGCCGGGCCACTCCACCGGTCTGTCCCCGCAGGCCCCGGGCCCCTCCCACGACGCCGCGCTGGCGGACTACGCCGGTGGGCCGGCGTTCCTGGCGGAGCTGGCGGCCGGGGCCTCCCCGCGGGCCGTGGCCGAGGTGCTGCCCGCCCATCCCGCCCACGACTGGACGGACGTGCTGGCCGCGGCGATCGGCGCGGCCTGGCGGGCCGGGCGCGGAGCGGTCGCCGTCGTGGCGGACCAGAAGGCGCTGGCGCGGCTGGAGCGCTCGGTCGTGGACGAGATCGGCGGTGAGCACCTCGTGCGCCTGCACGCCGAGGACGGCCCCACGCCCCGCTACCGGGCGTTCCTCGCCGCGGCCACCGGCCAGGTCCGGGTGGTCCTGGGCACCCGCTCCGCCGCCTACGCCCCCGTGGACGACCTCGGCCTCGTGGCCTGCTTCGACGACGGCGACGAGAACCTCGTCGAGCAGCGCGCCCCCTACCAGCACGTCCGGGACGTGCTGCTGCTGCGGGCCGGGCGCAGCGGGTGCGCGGCCCTGTTCGCCGGGCACGCCGTCAGCCCCGAGGCCCAGCGGCTCGTCGTCTCCGGGTGGGCGCGCCGGATCGCCCCCGCCCGGGACGTGCTGCGCCTCCACACGCCCCGGATCGTGTCCACCGCCGACTCCTTCCACGCAGCCCGGGACCCTCTCGCCTCCCGGGCGCGGCTGCCCGAGACCGCCTACCGCGCCGCCCGCGAGGCCCTCGAGCGCGGCCCCGTCCTGGTCCAGGTCGCCCGCGCCGGCTACGCCCCGCACCTCGCGTGCAAGCGCTGCCGGGAGCCGGCCCGCTGCACCGCCTGCGAGGGGCCTCTCGGGGTCGTGTCCCGGCGCGGGGTGCCCCGGTGCGGGTGGTGCGGACGCTCGGCGCACTCCTGGGCCTGCGCCGCGTGCGGGTCCCCGCGGATGCGCCTGGTCACCGTGGGAGCGCTGCGCACCGCGGAGGAGCTCGGGAGGGCGTTCCCGCAGGTGCCCGTCGTGGCGTCCTCGGGCGACGCGGTGCGCGCGGACGTCGCCGGGACCCCCGCCCTCGTCGTGGCCACCCCCGGCGCCGAACCGGTCGCGGAGGGCGGCTACGCCGCGGCCCTGCTGCTGGACGGCAACCAGATGCTCATGCGCCCCGCCCTGCGCGCCGCGGAGCAGACGCTGCGCCGTTGGTTCAACGCCGCCGCGCTGGTGCGCCGGGCCCGGGACGGCGGGATCGTGGTGGTCACCGCGGAGCACGAGGCCGCCGTGGGCGCGCTCGTGCGGTGGGACCCGGCCGGCTACGCCGAGCGCGAGCTGGTGGAGCGCCAGTCCCTGGGCCTGCCCCCGGCGGTGCGCTCGGCGGCCGTGACGGGCCCGGCCGCGGCGGTCGCGGCGTTCCTGGCCGACCTCGAGCTGCCGCCCGCGGTGCGGGTCATCGGGCCCACGCCCCTGGAGGACCACGAGCCCGGCCCGGAGGGGGAACCGGCCCCGCACCGGGCGCTGCTGTTCTTCGGCTACGGCGTGGCCGGCGAGGTCACCCGCCGGCTGCGGGCCGCCCGGTCGAAGGCCTCCGCGCTGCGCAAGCACCCTCCGGTGCACGTGCGCTGCGACGTCACCGACCTGCTCTGAGTCCCGCGCGCCCCCTCGCATCCGTGCAGAGCCGCACCCGCCCAGGACGGGTGGGTGTTGGCGCGCGGGCCGCGGTGTGGTTGGTTGGTGTCCTGGGGCCGCACCGCGGCCGGAATTCGGAGGCCACCGTGGGCGAAGAGGTCAGTTCCCGCAGCTACACGCGCGAGCAGCGCCAGCGCTACCGGGCGAAGGTCCGGGAGAACCTCGACGTGTTCGAGCAGATGCTCGCCCGCGCGTCGTTCGAGTTCGACCGCCCCATGACGGGCCTGGAGATCGAGCTCAACCTCGTCGACGGGCGGTTCGACCCGCACTTCCACAACGACGAGGTGCTCGCCGCGATCGCGGACCCCGGGTACCAGACCGAGCTGGCGCGGTACAACATCGAGCTCAACGTCCCCCCGCGCCCGCTGCCCGGGCGGGCCGCCCTCGACCTCGAGGAGGACCTGCGCGCCTCGCTCAACGCCGCGGACGCCGCGGCCCGCGGAGTCGGCTCGAGGATCGTGACGATCGGGATCCTGCCCACCCTGCGGCCCGAGCACTACGAGCAGGAGTGGATCAGCGACAACAACCGCTACACGGCGCTCAACGACTCGATCTTCGTGGCCCGCGGGGAGGACATCCGCCTCGAGATCGACGGACCCGGCGGCGAGCGGCTCGACACCTGGTGCGACTCGATCGCCCCCGAGTCGGCCTGCACGAGCGTGCAGCTGCACCTGCAGGTCGCCCCGGCCGAGTTCGCCGCGCACTGGAACGCCGCCCAGGCCCTGGCCGCCCCGCAGATCGCCCTGGGCGCGAACAGTCCGTACTTCTACGGCCGGCGGCTGCACGCGGAGACGCGGATCGCGCTGTTCGCCCAGGCCACGGACACCCGCCCGGTCGAGCTGAAGAACCAGGGGGTGCGCCCGCGGGTGTTCTTCGGCGAGCGCTGGATCACCTCGATCTTCGACCTGTTCGAGGAGAACGTCCGCTGGTTCCCGGCGCTGCTGGCCGAGTGCTCCGAGGAGGACCCGGCGGCGAAGCTGCGGGCCGGGCTGGCCCCGGACCTCTCGGAGCTGCGGCTGCACAACGGGACGGTCTACCGCTGGAACCGGCCGATCTACGACGTGGTCGGCGGCCGCCCGCACCTGCGGGTCGAGAACCGGGTGCTGCCCGCGGGCCCGACGATCACGGACGTGATGGCCAACGCCGCGTTCTACTACGGGGCCGCGCGGGTGCTGGCCCGGCAGGAGCGGCCGGTGTGGACCCGGATGAGCTTCCCGGCCTGCGCCGAGAACTTCTCCCGCGCCGCCCGGCACGGCCTCGACGCCCGGTTCTACTGGCCGGGCTTCGGGGAGGTCAGCGCCGACGAGCTCGTGCTGCGCCACCTCCTCCCGCTGGCGCACCAGGGTCTCGAGGAGTGGGGGGTGGCCCCGGAGGTGCGCGAGCGCTACCTGGGCATCATCGAGGGCCGGTGCGTCTCGGGGGTCAACGGCGCGGTGTGGCAGACCCGGGCGGTCGAGCACTTCGAGCGCCACGGCGTCGACCGGCCCACCGCCCTGCGCCGGATGCTGCAGACCTATGTCGAGCACATGGACGGCAACGAGCCGGTGCACACCTGGCCTGTCCCGTAGACCGCTCCCCGGCCGGTCCGAGGCTCCGGGGTCCGGCCCCGGCAGCAGCAGGGCCAGCGCCAGGCCGAGACCCAGGGTGGTGCCGAGGGGGCGGTCGGCGGCCCAGCCCAGGTGGTGCGTGAGGCCGGCCGCGGCACGGGGAGCGACCACGGCGACCATGACCCGGGCGCTGGGACCGATGGCCCAGGGCCGCGGCGACGGCGCTGGGGAAGGTGCCTTCGTCCGTCGTGGCCGTGGCCGTGGCCGTGGCGGTTCGGCTGCTGCGGGCGGTGCAGCGGCGTCGTCTACGGGCAGGTCTTCCTGGGCGGCGTCCACGCCTGGATCGTGACATGAGGAGAAAAGACGTGGGGGCCGACCGGGAACGGTCGGCCCAGATCTTGGCCGACAAGAGCAACCCGCTGTCGAACACCCTGCGCACCGAAGCAGGGGAGCCCTACGACTTCGCCGCGATCCAGCAGGGCCTCAAAGACCGCGGCGTGGCCATCTCACGGACGAAACGGCACGGCCACAGGACGGCAGACACCCGCGTGCGCCCCGACGAGAAACTGCTCCGAGCCCTGGGGGACGTGTTCGGAGGGGACCCGAGACACCTCGTGCAGGAGGACGGCCCCCTGCCGCAACAGGTGGAGCAGGAACGGCACACGGTGCGAGCCCTCCGGCGAGCCGAGGTTCGCAACTCCGCAGCGCGGGCTCTCGTTCAGATCGACCCCGACGGGCTTCGAGCGATCCTCGAGGTCATCGACACGAATGGAGCGGCCACCATGGACGATCCGACACAGCAGGCGGACTGCAGGCACATTCCGTCCGAGTCGCCACACGCGCCCCGAGTCACCCGTCCTTCGGCGGCCGCTTCGTGAGCCATGGGTTGTGGCACCCGGCCCTTGCACGGCGGGGTGCTGAGGCGGACAAGGAGCAGCGCGCACCCGCGGGGTGCATCGGCCGGTGAGGACACCCGGGATGAGCGAGAAGAGGGCCAATGTCCTACGGCTGTCGAGCCGACGGTCTGCGGGCTAGTGTGAAGTGCGTCTCGTTGCAGCCTGCCCCAGGAGTCCACGATGTCCGCTCAAAATCATCCCTTGTCACGGCGCACGGTGCTCGGCGGTCTCGCCGCTGCCGGGGCAGTTCCGCTCCTGACGCCGGCCGCCGCGGCTTCGGCTGCGGGGTCCAGGGCGCCGTTGCGCTCCGACGCGCGGACCAAGGTCGTCCTTCTGGGCACCAGTGGTGGGCCGGGCTGGGGCACCACCGAGCCGCCGCGGAGGGGTATCGCCAGCGCGCTGGTCGTCGGTGACCGCTACTACCTGGTCGACACCGGCGAGGGCGTCGGATTCCGGCTGATGGACGCCAAGCTCGGGAACTGGCAGGCCAGGGCCGCACTGAGCGACCTGCGCGCGATCTTCCTCACCCACCTGCACTCGGACCACATCAACGACCTGTCGAACATCCTCAGCCTGGGCGCCTACAACGGTCTGGTGGCCGCGGACCGCCCCGTCCCGGTGTGGGGACCCGGCAACCGCGGGATCCTGCCGCCGAAGACCGGCACCCACCCGATGCCACCCATCACCGCCCCCGACAATCCCACCCCGGGCACCGAAGAGATGATCGGGATGCTCGTGCGCGCCTTCGCCACGGACTTCAACGACCGAGCCATCGACGGTGGCATGCCTGCCCCGCAGGACATGTTCGCCGGCCACGACATCGCCCTGCCGGAGCGGCTCGTCGACGACCCGAACGGCGATCCGCACCCGCGGATGAAGCCGGTGGTCTTCTACGAGGACGACCGGGTGGAGGTCTCCGCGACCCTCGTCCAGCATGCTCCGATCTTCCCGTCCTTCGCCTTCCGCTTCGACACCGATGACGGCAGCGTCGTCTTCTCCGGGGACACCGGGCCCAGCGAGAACCTCATTCGGATGGCACGGGGCGCCGACGTGCTGGTGCACGAGGTGATCGCCACCGAATGGGCGGCCCAGCGCTATCCGGAACCCCGTAGTCCCGAGGACGAGGCCGCGTTCCAGCACCTCATCAAGTCCCACACTCCCGTCGAAGAGGTCGGCGCCATCGCGGAGAAGGCCGGTGTCCCGACCCTCGTGCTCAACCACTTCGTGCCCGGCAGCTGGCCGTTCGAGAAGTGGCAGGCGGCGCACCAGGGCTACAGCGGCCGGCTGGTCGTCGGGGCCGACCTGGACGAGATCGGGCTATAGGGCATGCCCCCTGATGAGCAGCACGTATGTCTTCCCGGCGCCCATGAGGGGCGAGTCGCGTCCCAGAAGTGAGGGCAAAACTGTTGTTGCTTGATGTCCGTACGGAGTCGACGACCGGTATCCTGCCGCTGTCGCAGTGGAGTACGCACGGGTCTCGACGGCCAACCAGGACCTCGACCGGCAGATCGGTGCCCTCCGGCAGGTCGGCATCGCCCCGGAACGGATCCATGTGGACAAGCTGGCCTACGCGGCTCATCTGCGCGAGACCGGGCACACGATCGTCGAGGTCGTGGCCGAGACCGGGATCACCCGCACCACTCTCTACCGTCACGTCCCGCCCCGGTCTCCGGAGTCGGCGGCCGCTGGGCCGGTCAGTGTCGCCGAGTCCGATCCCGGTGCGACGACCTGATCTGGCCCCGGTGACGGCCAGGAAATGCCCTCCTGCACCGTTTCCGGGACGGTCACGCTTCTGGCAGGTTGCTATATGGGTGTGATGCGGGACACCCGGGCTTGTTGCTCCTAATCTGGTGGGAGGGGGCGAGAGCCATGAATTGGACGATGGAACAGATCGCTGAGATAAGCGCAGGCCGGCCGACCTACCGGGACACAGCGCAGGGCACTGCGCTCACCTGGGTCCGTACCGGGCAGGAGACTGGTGGCGAGTACAGCCTGCTGTATGCGGAGTACGAGCCGGGCATCAAGGTCTTCCCGCACTACCACACGCTCTATTCCGAGACCCTGCACATGTTCGAGGGAGTTCTCACGGGCAGAATCGGCGATCGGGACGTCCGGGTGGAGTCCGGTGAAGAGGCCGTGGTGCCGCCGAACACGGTGCACCAGTGGCTCGGCGCCGGGGACCGGACGCTGCGCTTCGTCCTGGAGGTCCGCCCGGCCCACCCGGGGTTCGAGAAGTGGCTGGTGACGCTGCAGAACATGGCCAGCGATGGGTTGACCCATCCGGACGGGCGGCCCAAGAAGCTGTCCCACGGGGCCCTGATCCTGGTCGAGTCCGACATCCACCCCGCCGGGGGCGCCCGGCTCATGGCCCCACTCCTGCGGGTGCTGGCGGCCAGAGCGCGTCGCAAGGGCATCGACCGGCAGCTGGAGGAACGCTACTACCTCCCCAGCTGAGCGATTCGACAGCTGAGCGTCGGGCACTGCCAGGATGGGACCACGATCGTCACGGGTCGGGGCTCGTCGGCGACAACAGACTTTTCGACCCTGGTCCGAGGACCTGGTTCCATCACGGCTACCGAGTCCGGGCTGGAGCCAGTCAGGACCTCGTCTCGAACGGGCCGGGTCGATCTGCTCCACCGCCCCTGGGAGCCCGGGCCTGGCCGGCCGGACCGATCACCGAGACAACAGCGTTCCCGACACGGGCCGGGTCGAACACGGTCATGGCCGAGATGCTCCGGGGCCGCGCCGCCCTCACTGCGTTCCCCTGACGGGCTCCTCCATCCGGGCGGCTGAGGCGCCCCGATGATGTGGCGGTATCCCGCGGCAAGGATCGACCACGGGTTCCCCCTGTATATTGGGACCGTGAACTTCTGCCGCCACCACCAAGAGCAACGCCAACGCGTGCTGCTTGTTGAGCGGCGACGGCGCTAGCTCCTCAGCGTTCCCGCTCAACACCATTCCGGCGTGGTGTAGCGGCAACACGGCTGACTTTGGATCAGCAATCCGAGGTTCGATCCCTCGCGCCGGAGCTCGCAAAGCCCTCAGGTCCCACTTCACTCGTTGAGTTCCCAGGCAATTCTTTCCGCTGGCGTTCCACGAACAATCCTGGCTCGGAAGCCGTGTCTATGTCGCGGACTGGGTCAGAGGAGATCTCTCGGGATTGGCTGATCCCTGAGCCCCAAAGGGCGTGGGGCCAAGTCGGTGCAGTAACTGGCCCAGATGTACCGCAGGTCATGGGATGCGAGACGTCTCGTCCGAGAAATTTGCGCCCGCATGTTTCAGCGGTTCGGCCTGTCTCGTAGCTATGTGCTTTATCTGTACCCCTAGAATCAGGTACTCAACGTCAGTTGCGAGACAGATGGGGTGGACATGGGGAAGCTGATCGGGTACGCGAGAGTATCGACGCGGCAGCAGGACTCGGACCGTCAAGTGTCTGACCTGTGGGCCGTCGGTGTGCGGCGTGATGACCTCTACGTCGATCATGGAGTGTCTGGAGGGCGTGCCTCACGTCCGGCCTTCGACAAGGCGGTGGCCGCCCTAGAAGAGGGCGACACGTTGGTGATCACCACGCTGGACCGGTTGGGTCGCTCGACGCAGAACATGCTGGTCTTCGCCGAGGCGCTGCGGGGGAGAGGTGCCGGGTTGCGGGTGCTCAACCTCGGTGGGGGAGACGTGGATACCGCTACCCCGATGGGGTCAATGGTCTTCACCGTGATGGCTGCTCTGGCGCAGATGGAGTTGGAGATTAAACGGGAGCGGATCATCGATTCGGTGTCCAAGCGCCGGGCTGCCGGCAAGGACCTTGGCGGACGCCGGCAGACCTTCACCGACTCACAGACCCGCAACGCCCTGCGACTCATCGACAGTGGGGAGTCGGCCACTCAGGTCGCCCGCGACCTCGGGATGTCCAGGGCGACCCTCTATCGCCGCATTCGAGAACTGCCGACGCTCACTTTCTGAGTCATGCTTTTCCTGCCTGCCCGTAGCGCGCATGACGCGTGGAGCCCTTCTCTCGGTGGAGTGGCAGGGCAGTGCTGATCGCTGTGCCGTCGGAGTCAGGCATCGTGGCGGGCGCGGCGGCTTATGGTGCCTATTTCTGACCTCGGATGGCTGGTGCAGGAGAGCTTTCAAGGCTAAGCTCAAAATAGAAAATGTCTGACAATCTGCAGTGTGGCCGTTGGCTGCTGCTGCATCTAGGACAGGACAAGGTATGGATCTGAAGACCGTGGGCTCCCCAACCGATGCCCAGTACGGCGGGAACCGCAACCTGTCTCCTGTGACGAGCATGTCGCGCAGGGACGGCGTCCTCCGCGAAATACGCCGAGCCGTGGTGCGGGGGGACCTGCGCCCCGGCGACAAGCTGACGGAAGTCACCCTGTCGTCGACGCTGGGGGTGAGTCGTCCCACCATCCGCGAGGCGCTGAACCAATTGTCCCAGGAAGGGCTGCTGGTCCAGGAGCCCTATCGGGGGCTGCGAGTGGCCAATCTGGAGCCTGCCCAGCTCCTGGACATCGCCAAGGCCAGGCACGCCCTGGACATGCTGGCGGTGGACGCCATCCTCGAGGACACCAGTGGCCGGCGGATGGCTGCTGTCCAGGACGCCTGGAGGGAGTTCGAGCGGTGGGAGAACGACCCTGATCCGCTGACTCTCCATGAAGCCCATGTGGCGTTTCATCGCGGGATCTGGGTGGCGTCGGAGAACTCGATGCTGCTGCGGTTCTGGCCCGTGACGGAAGCCCATCTGACCATCGCCCTGGCGCAGGACCAGGCGGTCCGGTCGGATCCCGCCCGCGCCAGCCTGGTGCATCACTACTTGATCGAGGCCCTGTCGCGACGGGACCGCTCGGAGATCGAGGCGGCCTTCAAGAAGCACACGATCGACAGCGCATGTGAACTGATCGCCATCATGGAACAGGAGAACTGAGGATGAAGAAGGTGCTCGTGGTCGGGGCCACCGGGTTGATCGGCCAGACGGTAGCCGACACCCTGGCACAAGAGCATGAGGTGGTGCGCTCCTCCCGCAACGACGGTGAACGCGCGGACATGTCGGACCCCGCGTCGGTGCGCGCACTCTTCGAGCGCGTGGGCCCTGTGGACGCCGTGGTCAGCTGCGCCGGGGCGGTGCCGTTCAAGCCGCTCACAGGACTGGCTGCGGCGGATTACGAAGCCGCGGTGCAGGAGAAGGTCTTGGGGCAGGTCAATCTCGTGACCGAGGGGCTCGCCCACGTCCGTGACGGTGGGTCGTTCACTCTCATCTCCGGTGTCTTGTCCCGGGAGCCCATTGCCACCGGGGCCGCGGCGTCCTTGGCTAATGGGGCTGTGGAGTCCTTCGTGATGGCCGCGGCCACGGAGCTGCCGCGGGGCATCAGGATCAATGTCGTCAGCCCCAGTGTCTTGGCCGAGGCGGAGGCATACCACCCCTTCTTCCCCGGTTACCCGCAGGTGCCGGCTGCGGAGGTGGCCCGGGCCTACGTCCGTTCGGTCGCTGGAGTGGAGACGGGCAAGACGTTCTACGTCTGAGGAACGCGTTCGACGGGAAGGCCTCCCCCTGCCTTGGCAGGGGGAGGCTTTCCCGTCGAGGGCCGACCACACCCGGTCGGGTGTGTCCCACCCCGGGGGTGGGCGGTCGTGTCAGCGGACGTAGTCCGCGCCGGTGATGTCGACGGTGGCCCCGGTGGTGTGTCGGGACCGGCCGGAGGCCAAGAAGGCGATGACCTCGGCCACATCGGTCGGCGGGGTCATTTCTCGGAGGGGGAGGCTGTTGAGCTGGTCTTGTTCCTCGGACAGGTGTGCACTGATTCCGGTGCCGACCCATCCGGGCGCCACAGCGTAGGCCAGGATGCTGTCGCCCGCAAAGCCGCGGGCGATCCCTTTGGTGAGAGCCAGTAGCCCGCCTTTGGCGGCCCCGTAGGCGAGGTGTTCGGCGTCGTCACCGCGGTGCGAGGACCGGCTGGCGACATTGACGATGGCCCCGCCACCGTGTTCCTGGAAGTGCAGGATGGCGGCCCGGCACAGATCGGCCGGCGCCTGCAGGTTCAGCGCCAGGTTGGCGTCCCAGCCCCGATTCCAGTCCTGGTTGTCGGTGAGTGGAGAGGCCAGCCAGGCGCCGGCGTTGTTGACCAGCACGTCGATGCGTCCACGCCACGCGAGGGCCTGCTGCCAGATGTCGTGGCGGTGCTGCGCGTCGGCCAGGTCTCCTTGGACAAGGTGGATTCGCCCACCCAGTTCTGCCCGGATCTGCCGAGCCTCGGTGGCCGCTCGGGCGTAGTGGAGCACCACGTGGGCGCCTTCCCGGTGCATGACTTCCACGGTGGCTCGCCCGATTCCGCCGGACCCGCCGGTGACCAGCACGGTCTTGCCCTCGAGCATGGGCCGCGGCTGTGGTGGAGTGCTCATGCCACCGCCTGCGCGCCGGTGATCTCCACGATGGACCCGCAGATGAAGGGCACTTCGTCGGAGGCGAGGAACGCCACCAGGGCGGCGACCTCTTCGGGTCGGCCGATGCGGCCGAGGGGGACTTCCGCGTCGAGCTCAGCGACGGTCCGGCCGCTGCGAGCCAGGCCGGCCTCGAGCATGGGGGTGCGGATCTCACCCGGGGCGACCGCGTTGACGCGAACTCCGTGCGGTGCGCAGTCCCGTGCCAGGCTCTTGGTGAAGGACGCGACGGCGGCCTTGGAGACGTTGTAGGCCAGGTGCCCGGGGGCGGGGGTCAGGCCCCACTGGGAAGCGGTGTTGACCACGGAGCCGCGCCGGGCGCGGACCATGGCGGGCAGCACGGCGCGACACATGTGGAACATCGCGTCAACGTTGATCGAAAAGCTCAAGTCCCAGTCCTCGGGGGACAGGGAAAGCAGATCGCCGCGCCGGTTGATGCCCGCGTTGTTGATGAGAACCTCGACACCGCCCCGACGGCCGACGACCTCCTCGACCGCGGCGGCGCACGTCGCCGGCTCGAGGAGGTCGAAGACAGAGGCCTCCGCGGCGGCGCCAGAGGCGTGGAGCTCGTCCACGAGGCGCTGCGCGGCGTCCGCGTCTACGTCACACACCACCACATGCGATCCCTCCGCGGCCAGCCGACGGCTGATGGCGGAGCCGATGCCTCCGGCGGCGCCGGTCACCACGGAGGTCATGCCCTCGAAGCGATGCGCATTTCCTGGCCGTTCCATCACTGGCCGAGCGAGAACACCGTCCGGTGCCAGTCCCGCACCGACTCCCCGGTGATGTCGAACATGACGTGCTTGACCACGGTGTACTCCTCGAAGGAGTAGGTCGACATGTCCTTGCCGAAGCCGGACTGCTTCATGCCACCGTGGGGCATCTCGCTGATGATCGAGATGTGGTCGTTGATCCACACGCAGCCCGAGCGGATCTCCCGGCTGGCCCGCATGGCGCGGTAGACGTCCCGGGTCCAGGCCGAGGCGGCGAGTCCGTAGGGGGTGTCGTTGGCCAGGGCGATGGCTTCCTCGTCGGTGTCGAAGGGCATCACGGCCAGGACCGGTCCGAAGACCTCGTCCTGCACGATCTCGCTGTCGGCCGGGGCATCGGCGACCAGGGTCGGCCGGAAGTAGGACCCCTCGGTCGGCAGGCCCTCGGGCACGCCGCCGCCGATGACCCGGGCGTAGTCGCGGGCCCGGTCGACCATGGCAGTGACCTTCTCCCGGTGCTCCATCGAGATCAGCGGGCCCATGTCGGTGGCCGGGTCCTCCGTGGCCCCGAGCCGCACCCCTGCATAGAGCGCGGCCACACCCTGCACGAACTCCTCGTAGACCGACCGGTGCACGATCGCGCGGGTAGCCGCGGTGCAGTCCTGGCCGGCGTTGATGAGGCTGCCGGCGACCGCCCCGTGTACGGCGGCCTCCAGGTCCGCGTCGTCGAACACGACGAAGGGGGCCTTGCCGCCGAGTTCGAGGTGGACCCGCTTGGCCGTGGTTGCCGCGGCGTCGAGCACGGTGCGTCCCACCCCGGTGGAGCCGGTGAAGGAGAGCATGTCCACCTCGGGGTGGCGCAGCAGCCGCGCACCGACCGTGCGGCCACCGCCGCACACGACGTTGAACACACCGTCCGGAAGGCCGGCTTCGGTGGCGATCTCGGCGAAGAGCAGCGTGGTCAGCGGGGTGTTCTCGGCCGGCTTGAGCACTACCGTGTTCCCGGCGGCGATCGCCGGGAGGACCTTCCACGCGGCCATCTGCAGCGGGTAATTCCATGGGGCGATGGAGCCGATGACGCCGATCGCCTCGCGCCGGATCTGCGAGGTGTGGTCCGGGGAGTACTCCGCGGCGGCCTTGCCCTCGAGGTTGCGCGCGGCCCCGGCGAAGAAGGCCACGTTGTCGATCGTGCCGGGAACGTCGAACTCCCGGGTCAGGCGGATCGGCTTACCCCCCTGGCGGCTCTCGAGCACGGCGAATTCCTCGGCCCGCTCCTCGAGCAGCGCGGCGAAGCGGGTCAGCACCGCCGAGCGCTCCACGGGCGCCGCGGCGGACCAGCCCGGGAACGCGGTCCGCGCCGCCTCCACGGCCGCGTCCACGTCGGCGTCCCCGGCGACCGCGACGGTCGCCACGACCGTTCCGTCGGCGGGATTGATGACGTCGGAAGTCTCACCTGTGGCGCTGGGCGTCATCCGCCCGTTGATGTAGAGACCGGCGGACACCGGCGTCTCGGACGTCGCCGCACCCTGCAGGGTGGAGGCGGTGATGGTGGTCTCGCTCATGATCAGTCCTTTGCTGCTGTGGGGACGAGGGGAGAGGCGGCTGCGCCGGGGGCCCAGATGTCCCCGACGCTGTAGCCGCAGTGGAAGGGGTCCGAGGCGTCCAGCACCCATCGGCTGTGGCCGGTCACCCAGCCGCGGCCCGTGATGGTGGGCAGCACCGCCGGGCGTCCGCCGGTGGTGGTTGTGCCGACCAGGCGGCCGACGAACTCGGTGCCGATGATGCTGCGGTGCCGGAAGGGCTCGTCGAGCCCCAGCAGGCCCCGGGCATGCAGGGCGGCCATCCGGGCGGATGTGCCGGTGCCGCACGGGGAGCGGTCCAGGACACCCGTCCAGCTCTGTGGGTCGTCGGCCCGCACCGGTCCGTTGGTGAGCACCACGGTGTTGCGGGAGGGCTCGCCGGCAACGGGGTCGCCGCTGTGCAGCATCACCAGGTTCACCCCGCGGATGCCGGGGTGCTCCGGGTGGACCACGTCGATCTGCTCGGTGGCCGCCAGCTTGATCAAAGCGCCGGCCCGGGCCAGCTCTCTGCCCCGGGACGGGTCCAGGACCAGGCCCAGATCGGCGACCCGTGCCTGGGCGAAGAACTGTCCGCCGAAGACGATGTCCACCGGCACCGTGCCCAGCTCCGGGACCTCCAGAGGCACGTCGAGCTCCACCGCGAAGGACGGGACGTTGGCCACGGTGACGGAGCGGACCTTGCCGCCGGCCACCTGCGCGGTGGCGTGCACCGTGCCCACGGCCGTGTCGATGGCGACCTCGACCACGGGTCCGGGGCGTTCGATGATGCCGGTCTCGATCGCGGCGGTGACCGCGCAGATGGTGTTCGACCCCGACATGGGGGTGAAACCGCCCTGCTCCAGCACCACGATCCCGAAGTCCGATCCCGGGTTGACCGGGGGCAGGAGGATCACGGCGCACATCGCGGGGTAGCCGCGCGGTTCCTGCAGTACCAGCCGGCGCAGCCCGTCGAGGTGCTGCCGGCAGTACTGCAGACGCTCAGCCATGGTGTCGCCCTGGACGAAGCGCGCGGCCGAGGTGAGGATCCGGCCCGGTTCGCCCTCCGCGTGCACCTCGACCGTGTCCAGGCTGAGGATCTCGCTCATGCCGTGGCGGGCTTCAGGACGCCGGCGGTCTCGAGGATCTCGGCGAACTGCTTCTTCTTCTCCTCCGACAGCGGCTGGATCGGCCGGCGCGGCGGTCCGGCGGGCACCCCGAGCAGCTCCAGGCCGGCCTTGAGCCCGGCCGGGTAGTTCACCGACTCCAGGAAGGCGCTGATCGCCCGCAGGGTCTTCCACTGCTCCCGCGCGGCGACCATGTCACCCCGCTCGGCCAGGGTGTTCCAGAACTCCACGGCGAGTTCGGGCACGACCCCGGCCGCGCCCCACACGGAGGCCTCCGCGCCGCTGGCGATGCCGAAGAAGGTCAGGGTGTCCCAGCCGTTGAAGGCCTTGATCTTGTCGGAGTAGTTGGTCAGCAGATCCCCCAGCGCGATGGCGTCGTCGGAGGTGGACTTGAGGTAGTCGATGCCGTCGATCTCCCCCAGCGCGGCGATCTGCTCGGCCTCGAGGGGAATGCCCGTGGCCCCGGGCACGTGGTAGTAGACGATCGACAGGTTCACCGAGGCGGCGACGTCGGAGAGGAACGCAACCAGGGCGTCGAAGTCCAGCGGGTCGTAGAACGGCGGGACGAGCATCAGCGCGTCAGCACCCACGGACTCGGCGTGCTGGGCCAGGGAGATCGCCCGCTCGGTGGACAGCGCCCCGATGCCGGCGACCACGGGGATGCGTCCCGCAGCGGCCTCCACGTAGAGCTCGATGACGCGCCGGTACTCGGCGTCGGTCAGGGTCGGGAACTCCCCGGAGGTGCCGGTGGGCACGATGCCGTGGATGCCCGCCTCGACGAGACGATCCACGTGGCGACGCAGGGCGTCCTCGTCGACGGCGGAGGCGTCGGCGGTGAAGGGGGTGGTCACGGCGGCGAGGATGCCGCGCAGTTCGACGTTCTTGCGGTGGCTCATGATGAGTGTCCTTTCGAGGGAGGGGTGTCAGGCGGCGGAGCGGACTGCTCGCCGCTGGCCGGTGAATCGCTCGGCGGCGAAGGGGTCGAGGGCGGAGGGCATCCGGTCGTGGAGGATGAGCTCGGTCAGGGCCGAGGCGGTGCCCGGGGCCAAGGTGACGCCCATCATCCCGTGGCCGGTGGAGACGTAGGCGTTGGACATCGGGCCCAGCCGGCCGATGATCGGCAGGCCGTCCGGGGTCATGGGTCGCATGCCGGCACGGGCCGTGACGGCCTCGGTCGGCGGTTCCCAGCCGCGGAAGTAGGAGCGCGGGGCGCGCAGGATGGCATCGACACGGACCTGGTTGATGTTCTCGTCCAGCCCGCCGAACTCCATGGTCCCGGCCAGGCGCAGCCGGTGCTCGAAGGGGGTCACCGCGACCTTGGCGTCGGAGAGGTTCACGGCGCTGCGCAGGCCGAACTTCGGGACCTCCACGCTGTATCCCTTGCCCGGGCGCACCGGTAGCAGGAGGCCGAAGAGCTTGGAGACCTGCCCGGTCCAGGCCCCGGCGGCCAGGACCACGGCGTCACCGGTCCAGCGACGGTCCCCGGAGCGGACCGCGGTGATGCGCTCCCCGGAGGTCTCGACCTCGTCGATCGGGGCGTTCTCCACGACGGTCACGCCCATCTCGACGATGCGCTTGGCCAGCGCACGGGTCAGGGCCCCGGGGTCGAGATGGCGTTCGTGGGGATAGTAGATGCCGCCGATCACCGCGTCGGACAGCAGGGGCTCCTGCTCGCGGACCTCGTCCCCGCGCAGTACGCGCGGGTCCCGGTCGAAGGCCCGGGCCAGATCCAGGTTGTCCAGGTGGTGCTCGAGGTTCTCCTCTTCCTTGAAGGCCATGAGCAGCCCGGCGGTGTGCATCTCGAAGTCCATGCCGTCGGCGCGGTACTCGTCGAAGACCTCCAGCGTTTCCTTCGCCAGGGTCAGATGCCCCTCGAAGCCGGCCCGCTGGGCCTTGGCGTTGGAGTGGCGCCACATGCCGGTCATGAACTTCAGGAACGCCGGCTCCAGGGAGGGCTTGATGTAGAGCGGGCTGTCCGGGCGCAGCATCCACTTCATGGACTTGAGGATCACCCCGGGACCCGGCACGGGCGCGGATTCCGCCGGGCAGACCCACCCCGCGTTGACCTCCGAGGTGCCCAGTCCGGTCCCGCGGGCGTCCACGAGGGTGACTTCGGCGCCTTCTCTCGCCAGGTGGTAGGCGGTGGTCAGTCCGACCACGCCACCTCCGATGACCACAATGTGCATGTCGTTCCTTCCTGCTTGGGGCGCCGCCGGAAGCGGATGCCACCCCCAAGTCACTGGTGGCCTCAGGGCCTCGAGCGGTTGGGGATGCTGTGACTCCAGGGACGGACGAGGGATCTCGCGCGGCGCGCCACTGCTTGGGGCGGGCCGGTGACCGCATCCCCAGTGTGTTTAATTGTCAGGCAATCTTGCACTGAGTTGAGCTTAGGCCTGTGGTCTGCGCCACGTCTACCCCTGCGCGGGAATTGGTGCGGTTCCGATTCCGATGTGGTCCATTGCTGTTCCTGGGGCGGCACCCGCGGCCGCCAGGCTCCAGGTCCTAATGCCGCAGCCTGGTCAACACAAGCGGACGGTGTACTCCTCGAGGTCGATCATCTTCCGGGTGCCCAGGCCGGTCTCTCGGATCCACAGCACCATCGCCTGTGGCATCACCACCTCAACCACCCCCTGGTGATAGACCGTCTCGCCCCAGCAGGCTCGGACGGTGCGCCCGGGGCGCAGCCATCCCATGCCCGGAACGGTTCGGCAACGATCGTCCGTGACGGGGATCGGACCACAGGGAGCAGGCGAAGCCGACCGTGGGGCTCCTCTCCTGGCTGCGGACTCTGCGGTGGTGGGCGCACGGCCTGCGGAAGCGGCCGGTTCGGGCATCATGCGACGCACCCGTTGCTGCGCTGGAGGATGACCTTCCCCCCGGTGGTGCCGACGATGTTCCAGGCCCACTGGAGAGCTTCGGCACGGTTGGTGGAGCACAGGACGGCGCGCCCGTCGCCGGGGGGCTTCACCTCCCACCCTCGGTGGGGCCGATAGAGGACGACACGGTCGTCGGATGTGGGCATGGTGCACCTCCGCGTGAGCACTGGGACGGTTGTTGAACGAAGCGGGGATAGGAGGCCAGAGTGACGGATGGGTACGGGTGATTCCGGACCTCGGTCACGGATAGATGCCGCGGACCTGATGGGCGTGAGCGACCTTCTCCACGGCGGTCACGGTGGCGGCCTCCCGAAGGGTGAGACGGGTCCTGCATTGCGTCTCCAACAGGTCGTTCCAAGCCATCAGCATGCGCTGTTCCAGGCGGTGGTTGACCTCGCCCTCAGTCCACCAGTAGGACTGGTTGCCCTGGACCCACTCGAAGTAGGAGACGATCACTCCGCCGGCGTTGGCCAGGATGTCCGGGACCACCAACACCCCGTTGGCGGACAAGATCTCGTCGGCCGCACCGGTGGTGGGCCCATTGGCCCCTTCCACAATCACCTTGGCCTGCACCGGACCGGCGTTGTGCTCGTTGCGGACGCCTTCAACGGCGGCCGGCACCAGGAGATCCACGTCGAGGCCCAGCAGTTGCTCGGGCGGAAAGGACTCCGCCCCGCTGAAGCCGACGACGGATCCGGTGGCGGCCACGTGCTGGTCCAGTGCGCGTACGTCGAGCCCATCGGGATGGTGGACGGCCCCGTACTGGTCGGAGACGGCGAGGACCTCCACTCCGGCTTCGGCCAGGATCAGTGCGGCCCCGGCTCCGACCTTGCCGAAGCCCTGCACTGCGGCGGTGGCTCCGGCACGGGCGATACCCAGGTGGGCCAGAGCGGCCAGGGCGATGTGCACCACGCCCTGGGAGGTAGCAGAGGAACGGCCCAGCGACCCGCCCACCGATACGGGCTTGCCGGTGACCACCCCGGGCGCGGTGTGGCCGACGGATACGGAGTAGGTGTCCATCATCCAGGCCATCGTCTGTTCGTCGGTGCCGATGTCCGGGGCGGGGATGTCCCGCTCCGGACCGATGATCGGCAGAATCTCTGTGGTGTAGCGGCGGGTGACCCGCTCCAGCTCGTCCCGGGAGTAGTGGCGGGGGTCGATCGTGATCCCACCCTTGGCCCCGCCATAGGGGACGTCAACCAGGGAGCACTTCCAGGTCATCCACATCGCCAGGGCGCGGACCTCGTCGAGGGTCACCGCCGGGCTGTATCGGATTCCGCCCTTGGCCGGGCCGCGGGCGAAGTTGTGCTGCACCCGATGGCCGGTCAGCACCTCCACGGACCCGTCGTCGCGGCGCAGGGGAACTTGCACCGTGATCTCCCTGCGGGGCTGGGCCAGCATCCGATGGATCCCGTCGTCGAGGCCGAGCGTAGCCACGGCCGAGCGCAACTGGCTGTGCGCATTGCCCAGTGGTCCTTCCGCGGCACTGGCTGCCACCTCGTGACGGGGAGGAGCAGTGTCGAGAGTCATCTGAGGTCCTTGTCGAATGCGTGGACTGCGTCGTGGTCCATGGGCGGGAGAGGGGAGGGCAAAGGCGAGCATGCTCAGGCGGTGGCCCTGAGCATGCTCGCCTTTCGATGCCGGCCACTGGGTCCGGTGGCCGGCTCCTACGACCGCTCACCGGGGACACCAACCGATCGGGCCAGTGCCCCGGTGCGGGCCTATGCGGCTCGTGCGTGGCGGTCAGCCACGTCGAGGGCCGCGTCCAGGATCTCCAGACCGCGGCGGGCGTCTGCCTCGCTGATGTTCAGCGGGGGCACCACGTGGATGCGGTTGAAGTTGGCGAACGGCAGCAGGCCGGCGGCCTTCAGCGCGGCCACGAGCTCGGTCATCGCGGGCGAAGAACCGCCGTAGGGCGCCAGCGGCTCCTTGGTGGTGCGGTCCTTGACGAGCTCCACGGCCCAGAAGCACCCGGTGCCGCGCACGTCGCCCACCGAGGGGTGGCGCTGGGCGATCTCGCGCAGCCCGGGGCCGAAGACGTTCTCGCCCAACCACGCGGCGTGCTTGATCATGCCCTCGTCGCGCATGGCGTTGATCGCCGCCACCGCTGCCGCACACGCGAGCGGATGGCCCGAGTAGGTCAGTCCGCCGGGGTAGGGACGGTCCCGGAAGGTGTCGTGGATGGCCTCCGAGATCGCCACCCCGCCCAGGGGCACGTAGCCGGAGTTCACGCCCTTGGCGAAGGTGATCAGGTCCGGGACCACGTTCCAGTGCTCCACGGCGAACCACTTCCCGGAGCGCCCGAAGCCGGCCATGACCTCGTCGGCGATGTAGACGATGCCGTACTTGCGGGTCAGCTCCCGGACGCCCTCCAGATAGCCGGCCGGGGGGAGGTAGATCCCGGCGGTGCCGGGGATCGACTCGAGGATCAGGGCGGCGATGTTCTGCGCGCCCTCGAGCACGATCATGTCCTCGAGGTGGCGCAGCGCCCGCTCGGTCTCCTCCGCCTCGGTGCTGGCGTCGAAGTAGGAGCGGTAGCGGTAGGCGGGCATGAAGTGCACCACCCCGGAGTCGGAGTAGTCACTGGCGAACCGGCGGGGGTCCCCGGTGACGTTCACGGCCAGCTGCGTGCCGCCGTGATAGCTGCGGTAGGCGGAGAGCACCTTGTGCCGGCCCGTGTGCAGGCGGGCCATGCGGATGGCGTGTTCCACGGCGTCGGCCCCGCCGTTGGTGAAGAACACGTGGTTCAGGTCCCCCGGGGCCAGCTCGGCGATCAGCCGGGCCGCCTCGGAGCGGGCCGCGTTCGCGTGCGGCGGGGCGATGGTGCACAGGGTCTGGGCCTGCTCGACGATGGCGGCGACCACCTTGGGGTGCTGGTGGCCGATGTTGGTGTTCACCAGCTGGGAGGAGAAGTCCAGCAGCCGGTTGCCCTCGCCGTCCCAGACGTAGGAGCCCTCGGCCTTGAGCACCGTCATGGGGTCGAGGGACCCCTGGGCGGACCAGGAGTGGAACACGTGGGCGCGGTCCAGGTCGTAGGCCCGGCGACCGGCCTCGATCTCCTCGGCGGTGAGGGCCGCGGTCTCGGTGGTGGTGTCGGTCACGGTGAGCTCCTTAGGCGTCGTTGGTCGGGAAGCCGAGATTGAGGCCGCCGTGGCTGGGATCCAGCCACCGGCTCGTCACGACCTTGCCGCGGGTGAAGAAGTGCACGCCCTCGGCGCCGTGGGCGTGGGTGTCGCCGAACAGCGAGTTCTTCCACCCGCCGAAGGAGTAGTAGGCCATCGGCACGGGGATCGGGACGTTGATCCCGACCATGCCCACCTGGATCTCGTTCTCGAAGCGGCGGGCGGCCCCGCCGTCGTTGGTGAAGATCGCGGTGCCGTTGCCGTAGGGGTTGCTGTTGATCAGTTCCACGCCCTCGTCGTAGCTGGGCACCCGCACCGTGGAGAGCACAGGACCGAAGATCTCGTCGGTGTAGATCGACATGTCCTCGGTGACGTGGTCGAACAGGGTGGGGTTGAGGAAGAAGCCCTCCCCCTCGGCGTCCGGGTCGACCTGGCGGCCGTCGACCACCAGGGTGGCCCCGGCCTGCTCGCCGGCGTCGATATAGCCCGCCACCTTGTCCCGGTGGACGGCGGTGACCAGCGGGCCCATGTCGGCCCCGCGGGTGCCGTCACCGATGCGCAGCGTACGGGTCCGCTCGGCGATCTTCGCCACCAGCTCATCGGCGATGGACTCCACGGCCACGATCGCCGAGATCGCCATGCAGCGCTCACCGGCCGCGCCGTAGCCGGCGTTGACGGCCGCGTCGGCGGCCAGATCGAGGTCGGCGTCGGGCAGCACCAGCATGTGGTTCTTGGCCCCGCCCAGGGCCTGGACGCGCTTGCCGTTGGCGGTGCCGCGCTCATAGACGTACCGGGCGATCGGGGTGGAACCCACGAAGGACACGGAGGCGACGTCCGGGCTGTCCAGCAGCGCGTCCACGGCCTCCTTGTCCCCGTGGACCACGTTGAACACACCGTCCGGCAGGCCCGCTTCCTTCCACAGCTCGGCCATCCAGATCGCGGCGGTGGGGACCTTCTCGCTGGGCTTGAGCACCACGGTGTTGCCGGCGGCGATGGCCACGGGGAAGAACCACATCGGCACCATGGCCGGGAAGTTGAACGGGGAGATGATCGCCGCCACCCCCAGAGGCTGGCGGATCGAGTGCACGTCCACCTTGGTGGAGGCGTTCTCCGTGTAGCCGCCCTTGAGCAGCTGCGGGATGCCGCAGGCGAACTCGACCACGTCCTGGCCGCGGGAGACCTCACCGAGGGCGTCGTCGAGGACCTTGCCGTGCTCGGCGGTGATGATCTCCGCCAGTTCGCCCTTGCGGGCATTGAGCAGCTCACGGAAGGCGAAGACGACCTGGGTGCGGCGGGCGAGAGAGGTGTCCCGCCACTTCGGGAAGGCCTCCGCGGCTGCGGTGACCGCCTCGTCGACGGTGCTGGTGGGGGCCAGGGCTACGCGCGAGGTGACCCGGCCGGTGGCGGGGTTGGTGACGTCCGCGAAACGGGCGCCCGAGCCGGGGGCGGCGAGCTCGCCGTTGATCCAATGGCTGACGGTGCGGGTGGTGGTCTGCGTGGCAGTCTGCATCGAATGGTCCTTTCGTGCGGGCGGTCGGCACAACGGAAATCCTGCACCGTTGTCTGACATTCAGCTTGACTGGGACTGTTTGGTAATGCCAGGGACAAAGTGTCCTAAAACAGGTCCGGAACTTTACACTGTGTCAGTGCAAGCCTCAGATGCCCCTGACATGGATGGCCCGACGAAGCAGAGCGGAACTTCTGGGACCACGCTGCCGGTGGCGTCGGGAACCTCTGTGCCCGCGGGGCCGGACTCCGGCCGTGCCGCGGCGATCGCCCCGGTGACGCTGCGGACCCTGCTGGAGCTGGTTGAGATCCGTGCCGGTGCCCCCGAGATCCTCTGCGGGGCGAACGTCATGGACGCCCCGGTGCGGTGGGTCCACATCGCCGATACCGAACGGGTGGGCTCCCTGCTGGAGGGCGGCGAGCTGGTGCTGACCACCGGTCAGACCTTCCGTGGTTCCACCGAGGCAACAGATCGGTTCCTGGACGAGCTGGAGGCGGCCGGGGCCGTCGGTGCGGTGATCGAACTCGTCGATGCGGCCGGGCAGCCGGCGACCGGGGCGATCGAAGTCCTCCGGGCCGCCGCGCGGGGCCGCTCTCTGCCCGTGGTGCTGCTGACCCGCTCCGTCCGCTTCGTCCGGATCACCCAGGTCGCGCACCGGATGCTGGTGGGTGAACAGCTCGCCCGGGTAGAGCGGGCGCGGCGCGTCCACGAGGTCTTCACCCAGCTCAGCCTCGAGAGCGCCAGCGAGCAGCAGATCGTCGACCGCACGGCCGAGCTCCTGGGAGCTCCCGTCGTGCTGGAAGACGTCGCCCACCGGGTGCTGGCCTTCCACGCCGCTCAGGTCGGCTCCGGGGCACTGCTGCTCGACTGGGCCGAGCGTGCCCGACGGGTCGGGTACCAGGAGGAGACCGGGCGCCGGGCCGGCGCGGAAGACTGGCTCCAGACCCCGGTGGGCGTCCGGGGCCGACGGTGGGGCCGGCTGATCGTCCCCACAGCCCTGACCGACGACGCCGACGCCGCCCAGGTGCTGGAGCGCGCCGGGCAGGCGCTGACCCTCGCGCGCATGGCGGGACGCGACGAGCGGGAGCTGCTGCACCAAGCCCAGGCCGGCCTCCTGCACGAGCTGCGCCAGCCCCATGCCCTCACCGAGCACGAAGCCCTGACACGTGCGGCCGCCCTCGGCCTGGAGCCTGCGGCCTATTACGTCCCGGTGGTGATGCGCTTGGACCGCTCGCCCGAGGAGGATCCGACCGGGCTGCAACTGCGCGGGAGGGCACTGCTGGAGGACCTGGCCGCCGTCGTCCGTCAGGCCCGTCGCTCCATGCTGGCGGCGAGCATGCAGTCGGGCTCCCTCGGCGTGCTGCTCGCAGTGCCGGCCCGCCAGCTCGCCGAGCCACTGGTGGAACGCATCTGTGCCCAGCTGGTCGAAGTCCACGCGCAGCACGCCGCATGGACGGTCGGCATGGCCCCCAGTCGGGGGACTCTGCTGGAGGCCGCCTCCGGCCTGGACGAGGCGGCACAGGTCGCCGACATCGCCGCCACCCTGGAGATCCGTCCGCGCCCCTACTACCGCTTCGCTGATGTCCGACTGCGGGGTCTGCTGTCCCTGCTGGGAGCGGACCCCCGAGTCAAGGCCTTCGCCGAGGCCGAGCTCGCGCCCCTGCTCGAGGGGCAGGATGCCGCAGGCCTGGAGCTGCTGGAGCTCTACCTGCGCCACGGTGGCAACAAGTCCGCCCTGGCCCGGACCGGTTACCTGAGCCGTCCAGCCCTCTACACGCGACTGGCCAGACTGCAGGACCAGCTGGGCGTGTCCCTGGACGACGCCGAATCCCGCACCGCGCTGCATGTCGCGCTGCTCTGGTACCGGCTCCGGGAAGCCGACGTCGACACCACTGCGTGAGAACGGCCGGCCGCTAAGAACGGCCACTCCACCTGCCCTCAGATCGTGCTCCGAGGACGATTGGGGTGGCGATCACCTGTTCCACGCGACCCCACGGTCAAGACGCATCTGAAACTCACCGCCCAGTCCAGTGGGCTTAGTCCTCAAGCGGGTGAGCCCGAAGTTTTTAACGCGAACTTAACGGTTTTCTTGCCGCCAGGGGTAGACGTGTCGTGCCTCACATGCTTAGCTTCCCTGCAACACACATTGCCTGACAATCCGACAGCCAGGCGATCTATCTCTCCTGTAGCAGGCGTCCTGAGGCGGGAGAGAAGCCGCAGACCCCGCCCACGCCACCATCCAGGGCCGGGCTGACGGATTTACACCCAGGGGACACGCGAGAGATACCTCCCGGGGACATGGAACTCCCTTCACGCAGACGGAGCAGCACATGGAAACAGCACTCGGCACGATCTATGACCTCATCTGGAACCCACTCGTGTACGTCACGCTCATCACCGGCACCGTTTACACGATCGCCACCCGCGCCGTGCAGGTTCGGCAGTTTCCGGCGATGCTCAAGTTCCTCTTCGCACGCGCGGAGTCGAAGGACGGCACGACCTCCTTCCAGGCCTTCGCCATGGCCCTCGGGGGTCGTGTCGGGGTGGGCAACATTGCCGGTGTGGCCACCGCGATCGCCTTCGGCGGGCCCGGGGCCTTGTTCTGGATGATCGCCACCGCCCTGCTCACCGCCTCCAGCGCCTTCATCGAAGCCACGCTCGGGCAGATCTACAAGGTCAAGGTCGACGGGGAATACCGCGGCGGCATCCCCTGGTACATCGAGAAGGGCCTGGGCCTGAAGTGGCTCGGGGTCGCCGCTGCCACCGTGGCCGTGCTGTGCTACACCACGCTGATCCCCGGGGTGCAGTCCTCGACCATCGTCACCTCCCTGGACACCGCCTTCGGTATCCCGACCTGGATCTCCGGACTGGTCCTGGTGGCGCTCACCGCCCTCGTCGTCTTCGGCGGCACCAAGCGCATCGCCCACTTCGCCGAGTTCGTGGTGCCGTTCATGGCCGCCGCCTACGTCCTGCTCGCCGTCGTGGTGCTGGTCCTGAACTTCGGGGCCATCCCCGAGGTCGTGCGCATGGTCTTCTCCTCGGCGTTCGGGATGGACGCCGTCTACGGCGGCATGATCGGTGCGGCCGTGTCCTGGGGCGTCCGCCGCTCCCTGTACTCCAACGTCGCCGGCGTCGGTGAGGGCGGCTTCGCCGGTGCCTCGGCTTCCGTCACGCATCCGGCCAAGCAGGGCCTGGTGCAGGCGTTCTCCGTGTACGTCGACACCGTCCTGGTCTGCACGGCGACCGGTGTGATGATCCTGTCCACCGGTGCCTACAACATCCTGCCCGAGGGCCGGGCCGCGCTTACCGAGAATCTTCCGGGGGTGGAGCCGGGAGCGGCCTTCACCCAGACGGCTGTCGACACGATCGCTCCCGGGCTGGGCCTTGGTGGCGGCATCGTGGCCGTGGCGATCTTCTTCTTCGCCTTCACCTCGATCCTGTCGTACTTCTACTACGGCGTGACGAACATCGTGTACCTCACCGGCAGCTCACGTGGCGTCCTGGCCCGCATCGTCCAGGTCGCGGTCCTCGGCGCGGTCTACCTCGGCACGGTGCGGTCCACCGAGCTGGTGTGGATGATGGGCGACATCGGCTACGGCCTCATCGCCTGGTTCAACATGGTCGCCATCGCCCTGCTCTTGCCGATCGCACTCAAGGCGCTGCGGGACTTCGAGCGCCAGCAGAAGCAGGGACTGAACCCGCTCTTCGACCCCGCCGCTGCCGGGATCAAGGGAGCCACCTTCTGGGAGTCCGCCGACGCCCCCGTCACCGCATCCATCAACCGGCTCTGACGGCTCCATCCCGCCGGCGGC